>JANPDX010000725.1:0-8737 GCA_031431695.1 Dehalococcoidia bacterium | reverse complement strand
AGCCAGCTTTTCGTCAGTCGTTCCACCAGCCGCACACGTTCTTCCGTGGCAAACGGAGGCACGACGTACGTGCAGCGCTCCAGTGCCGCCGCCATGGCATCAGCGACTTCTTTTCGCCCGTGACCGATATTCGCGACGATCGCGCCCCCGGCGGCGTCCAGGATCCGCCGTCCGTCAGGCGTAACCAGGTACGCGCCTTCGGTCTTCGCAATCGCAAACGGCACTCCGTGGGGGACGAATGCGGCTTGCGCAATACGGCTGGGGTTGGCGTCGAAGCTCATGGATTGAGTCTACGCGCCGGAACCCCGACAGCGCCTCCGAAATTGGCGCCTGGCATCAGCGGATGTGGCCCGCCGCGAATCGCCCTTTCGGCTAACGTCCTTTTCTCGTTATCGCGAACGCGTGGCTCGAAGTGTGCGAGGAACAATTGGGCCGTGAGGTCACGACGGCTATTCACGCCGGTCTTCTCGAAGATGTTCTTCAGATGCTGCTGGACCGTGTTCGCCGTGACCGTCAGCGTTTCGGCCATCTCTTCGGTCGAAACGCCGCGGAGCACGAGCCGGGTCACCTCCTGTTCGCGGGGGGTCAGCCCATAGGCCGACATGAGCAACGGCGCGATCCGTGCAGGTCCGGCTCGCTCGACGATGACGGCGACCTGCCCTTCTCCGTCGCCGCGGTCGATCGGTGAAGCGTGGATCGCGATCCAGGCGCCGCTCAGTCCCAGAACGCGCGATGAGGCGCCACCTGAACTCCATTCCTGGTTACTCATTCCCAATGCCGCTCCGGCCGCCGCAAAGATGGCTGGCGGAAGGTCGCGTCCGTCTAGCGATGGTGGCAGGTCCGATAGCCATCGGCGCGCGTAAGGAGTTATCGAGACTACCTCCCAGCGGCGGTCGAGTACCACAAGTCCCGGCGGATCATCGCAGTCGGGCTCTCGCGCCTCCGCGATAAGCAGAGCCCTCCGGGCACCCTCCGCCAGATGCGGCGAGGCCGCGCGAAGAAAACGCTGTTCGTCTTCGTTGAAGAGTGGTGAGTTCTTTCCCCGATACAGGCCGAGCACACCCCACGCGCCACCATCGCGGGAACGGAGGCCCGCAAGCAGCTCCTGATGGACCCCGTGAGGCACCATATCGCGAAGGAAGCGCACGCTTCGTTCCGGTCGACCGCCAGTTGCGTCATGGAGCGTCGCAATGCCTTCCCGGCTGCGAGCAATATCGGCCATCTTATTGAAGTCTGGCTCGCAGTATTCCTGGGAAAGCCACTCGCCCGGTATCTCAAGGACGCCGTGTTGATAGTGGCTGGTGACCAAAAGTGACGCCGGATCGAGTGTGAACCAGCAAGGTGAGTCGTGATACGCCACGGCCGTGGCGAGGACTTCGCCGCACTCGCGCCAGAAGGTCACAAGGTCAAATCCGCGGCGGGCGAGGGCACCCAGCCGTTCGAGAGCTCGTTCGCGGGAGGCACCATCCATCGGGCGATCTTACGGGGCCGCGTTTGGTCTTGTCGCCGAAACATTACAGATTCCTGGTATGTCCCCTTGCCCGCGGGATTCATAGCGTTGCGCCTGTGAAGGATTCGGGGCAACCCCGGTCTGCAGGGAGATAGCCATGACCGACTTGCTCGCTCGATTGCCGCGAATTCTCGGCCCGAACGATGGGGAACTCCTCGGTGCCAAAGAGTCTCCCCAGGACAGGTTCCTTGTCTCCGGTTCGGAGACGGGCGGCCGCCTGGCCATCGTTGAGCACCGCCTACCTCCACATGCGCTCGCGGCGCCGATGCACTTCCATACGCTCGAGGATGAGTTCAGCTGGGTCATTGAAGGCGAGGTGGGAGTGAGTCTCGGAGGACAGGTGCTTGTCGCCCAGCCGGGGCAACTTGTGATTAAACCGCGCGGAGAGTGGCACACCTTTTGGAACGCGGGCGCGACGCCCGCCCGTATCCTCGAACTGATCACTCCCGGTGGTCTCGAACGGCTCTTCAAAGCCATGGGAATTGCCGATGAAATGGATCCTGATGAACTGTCGCGCTTTGCCGGCGAATTCGGCTGCGAGGCCGACTTCGAAGCGACCGAGCGTCTCGTCCAGGCTCACGGCCTGAAGTTCTGAGCCGTCCGCACCCACCGTCCCAGCCGTCGCCAGTCTTCGATTTGGAATTCCCACGGCCGATGCATCTGCGACCGCGCCCCCGGGTGATACACCGCTGCCAGCTCCCGCCCGTTCCAGGCAACTGGAGTACTCCCGGCGTCAGACAGCGACACGTTGTGCGGCGCGACGAGGTGCAGCGCATTGAGGGCCACCCGTCCCATTGCCACCACGATGTCCGGCTCCACCGCGTCGATGGTTTCTCGAAGCCAACCGGTGCAAGCGCGGACCTCGCGAGTCTTCGGCGTACGATTCCGGCCCGCGTCGTCGAGCGGAAGGCAAAGCACCGCATTTGTCGCGAACACGTGTTCGCGGCGCAGTTCCGAAGCCGCCAGCAAGCGTTCGAACCGTTGGCCCGCCATGTCGCCGGAGAACGGCACCCCCGTCTTCGCCGCCCCGAGCCGGCCGGGTGCTTCACCAACGAACATGACCCGCGCACCAACACGGCCGTTCGCCAGCGAAAGTACGGGGGCACATCCCATGCCCGGGCACCTCGTGCATTTCGCCGCCCTCGCGAAAAGTCCCGCTACATCGCGTACCATCCGACCACTTCCTCCGAGGCGATTATCATGGACTTCCGCATCGTCACCACCGGGCTCCGCTTTCCCGAGGGCCCGCTTGAACTCCCCAACGGCGACATTCTGGTCACCGAAATTGCAGCCGGGTGTCTCACCCGGGTCGCTGCCGATGGAACGAAGTCGCTCTTCGCCACCACCGGAGGCGGCCCCAACGGCGCCGCGATCGGCCCGGATGGCGCCATCTACGTTGCCCAGAATGGCGGTTTTCACTGGACTGAACGTCCCCTTGCCGATGGCACGACCGGACTGTTTCCCGGCGAACAACCGGTAGATTACATCGGCGGCCAGATCCAGCGCGTCAGCCCGGATGGCTCAGAGGTCACCACCGTCTACCGCGATTGTGACGGCGAACGCCTCAAAGGCCCGAACGACCTCGTGTTCGATGCGGAAGGCAACTTCTACTTCACGGACCACGGCAAGACCCGGCCCCGCGACCGGGATCGAACCGGCGTTTTCTATGCCTCGCCGAATGGCAAGATGATCAAGGAAATTGTCTTCCCCATGGAAGGCCCGAACGGCATCGGCCTCAGCCCGGACGGTAAAACGCTCTACGTTGCGGAAACGCCCACCGGTCGCCTTTACGCCTACGAACTCACCGGCCCCGGCCAGGTCGGGATGCGGCATGTCGTCGCCACGGTGCCGGGTGCGCCACCGTTCAATTTCGGTATGTGCGACTCCTTGGTCGTCGATGCCGAGGGCAACGTCATCGTCGCGACACTTGTCAACGGTGGCCTGACGTCGATTTCCCCCGGAGGGAGCTGCACGCACTACGCCTGCCCCGACATACTCACCACCAATGCCTGCTTCGCTGGCCCCGGCCTCACAACGCTGTACGTCACCTTGAGCACCACAGGCAAACTCATCGCCTTCGACAATTGGCCGACAAAGGGCCTCAAACTCAATTTCTGAGAAGTTTCGCTCCCCTCTCCATCCGCAGATGGAGAGGGGCCGCGGGTGAGGTCTAAACCAGCCCGGCCAGCTTCGCGGGCGCCACCGACCGGTACGCTTCTCGCACCACCGTCTCTACTTCGGCCCAGTCGGTCTCCTCAAGGTCCAGCCGTACGCCGAGCCACCCGCGATGGCCGACATACGGCGGCCGGAAATACATCTCCGGGTTTGTGGTGATAAGTGCGTCTTGCGCACCGAACGGCGCCGCGCACCAGAACCCCAGGGGGCCGCCGTGATGCCGTGTGGTGAAGGTCACGAACGACTTCTTGTCACGGATGAACCAAGTTGGCTCCCCGTGGCTGATTCGTTCCGTCGTCTCGGGCAGCGACGCGCAAATCCGCCGTAGCTGCTCGATGCATTCTTCATCCGTCACCTGGAAATTCTATGGCACTGAATGGGATGGCGAGCCACTGACTGTTAGCGCCAACCCTGACCCAATCCCACGATCATGCCGTCATTAGAGGTAGGGCCGGCGTGCCCCGGGGGAGGCGTCTGTGGCGGTTCTGGTTGCACTGCCGAATTTCGGAGAAGAGGCTGCCGAAGGTCTCGTCGCCGAGTGGTACTACCCGGACGGCGCGAGCGTCGATGCCGGTGAGGTGGTCTGCCGTGTCGAATCGGCGTTCGTCGCCTTCGAAGTCGAAGCCGAAGGCCCAGGGCTCCTCCATCACCGGCTCCCGGCTGGCAGCTTCGAAAGGGCGGGCGCCGTCCTCGGGTTGATCCTCGATCGAGACGAAAACGTGCCGGATGAGCCAACGGTCGATGAAGGCCCTCCCGTGGGCCTCGCCTCACCACCCGGCGCACCTGAGTCAGCACCTTTCCCGCTTTGGGATGCCGAGCCGGAGCCCGCGGACTTCGAGGATCGACTGGTCCAGGCAGTGGTTGTTCCATTTCCGGGCAAATTCGCCGGGACATCTCCCCGTTCAGCGGGACCAGCCTTCGAAAAACCAATTGCGTTCGACCCCGCACTCTTCGGCGAGGCCGAACGCGATCGGACGCCCGCGTTGTCCGCCCCCGGCGGCTCCATCCCCGGGCTTCCGTTGTGGGAACCGGATGAACCAGGAACCCCCACGTCGCCGCCCGAGCCGTTCGATGAAGCCGAAAGGCGATTTGGTCGAATACGCCAGGAGGTCGCGGCGACGGCCCAGGTTCTTACCGTCACGGTTTCCGTCGATCTCGCCGAAGCGGAGCGCATGCGTGCCGCCTTCGAACGGGAATGGCGCGCGTTCGGGAATGCCCCGCTCCTGGAAGATGTCGTCTTCCGTGCCATCGCCATGGCCATCGAAGAATCGGCATTCGCCGGCAAGACCGGAGCGATGCTCGTCGCGACCAAGGAATCCGACCTCGCCTTTGCCGTCCGCGAACCGGTGTCCTGCACCTTCCGGGAAGCCGTTGCCGCCCGAGTAGGGAATGGTGGCGAGGCATTCGAGTCCGCTTCCTGGCTTCTCGTCTCGCTCGCTGCGTTGGGAGTCTCCAGCGCGACGTCGCGCCTCGACGCTGGCCGCGCGATGTCATTCGCCCTCGGTTCCGGCGATGCAACGCGCCTCGCCTCCCTGACCATGACCTACGATAGCTCGCGCTGGAGCGAGGGCTCAGCAGCGCGGCTCCTCTCTCGCGTCCGTGACATTCTTGACGTTCCCTATGCGATGCTGACATGAAGACTTCGGAGGCTCCCTTGGATCCGGGCGAACGCACCGTGTCGGTCTATAACCTTGGGACCACCAGCTACGATGAAGTGCATCGCCTGCAACAGCGCCTGCAGTTCCAGCGCCGCGAAGGGCTCGGAGCCGACACCCTGTTGCTCACTGAACACCGGCCCGTTTTCACGCTCGGCCGGAGCCATCCCACTCCGGATCTTCGCGTGCCCGAAGAGACCGTCCGCCAATACGGCATCGAGATCGTGCCCACCGAACGCGGCGGCGACATCACCTCTCACGGCCCCGGCCAGTTGGTTGCACACGGCATCGTCGACCTCCGGCTGTGGGGCGTCGGCGTGATCGACTACGTCCGCGGCCTCGAAGGTGTCACGATCGGCGTCCTCGCCGACTGGGGCCTGCGGGGTGTGCGCAACGAGGCCGGGCGCGGTATCTGGGTCAACGGCTGCAAAATTGCTTCCCTTGGTCTCAACGTCCGCCGCTGGATAACCATGCACGGGATAGCCATCAATATCGACCCTGACATGAGCCACTGGGAGCTGATTAACGCCTGCGGGATGCCAGACACCGAGGTCACCAGCATGGCTGCGGAGGCCGGTAAGCAGGTCTCCTTTGATGAGGTGCTCGAAGCGTTCATCTTTCACTTCGGCCGCGTTTTCGAATGTGAGACCCCGATGGTTGAAATTCCAGGCCGCGACGCCGGTCGAAGGTGAACCAGTTCACAGACGAACCGCCTCCCGCGTGAAAGACTGCGCGGGACACGGCTCAAGGGAGCGGCGGCGAAGCCCCGAAACCCCCTTTCGGATCACTTTCCGCCCTCCCGCCGTCGCCATCCCCTTCACCGTGGCAATCCGCGGCGTCCTATCCTTTGCGTGGAGGGCGCTCTCGTGCCGATGACGTTCGACCTCTGGCGGCTTGTCGCGGTGACAGACGAATCGCGAAGCACATGGGAACTCGTTGGAAAGTTTCCTAACGTGAAACGCGCAAAGTTGCGCATCCACGAACTTGCCGGCGCCCGCGTTGTAAGCCCGGAAGAATCAACTTATTGGTACGAAGACTCGCAGGGCGCCACGCACACCTTCCGCATCGAAGCGGTTGCGGGATAGCCAAAACTCGCCAGTTCTCAGCCGTTGTAGCTTTCGATGGCCTCGTCGCTGAAGTCCGCGTTCGAATAGACCCGCTGTACGTCTTCGAGGTCTTCGAGCGCCTCGATGAGTCGTAGGACCTGGTGAGCGGCCTTCTCGTCAAGTTCGACCGTCACCCTGGGCACCATCGCAAAGTCGGCATTTTCGACCTCGAGGCCGCTTGATTCGAGGGCTTTCCGCACCGGCTCCAGGCTCGATGGTTCGGTCTTCACTTCTAGCTGGTCGGCCTGGATGTCAACGTCTTCGGCGCCTGCATCAATCGCCAGCAGCGCCAGGTCGTCTCCGTCCTTGCCGTTCATCGGGATTGTGATGAGCCCCTTGGCCTCGAACTGCCAGGCGACAGATCCGTTCTCTCCGAGGTTTCCCCCGGACCGCGAAAACTGGTGCCGGATCTCTGCCACCGTGCGGTTTCGGTTGTCCGTCAGCGTCGCAACGATGATCGCTGTCCCGCCCGGGCCGTAGCCCTCGTACTGGATCTCATCCAGCTGTTCATCGGGACCACCGCCCATGCCTTTGGCGACCGCCCGTTCGATGTTGTCGTTTGGCATATTTTGGGCTTTCGCCCGTTGGATAGCCAGGCGAAGTTTGAAGTTCGTTCCCGTGTCGCCACCTCCATGCTTGGCAGCCTGAATGATTTCACGGCTCAACTTGGTGAAGACCGCGCCCTTCTTGGCATCGTTCAAACCCTTTTGCCGCTTGATGGTGGACCATTTGGAGTGGCCGGACATAGGTCCCTCCCGAAGTTGTGGTTCGCGATATGTAGTCTCTGAGTGTACGAGCAGCGGGGTGGATGGGCGAAACGGCGATCCGCTACGAGTTCGCCGTTGGATGCACGCCGGGGATGTATCCGGCCGCGAAGGCAATTGCGTACGAAGGCGGCGTGAGCATTCCCACCGGACCGTCGGCGGGACTGCTCCGGGCAGCCCCGTATCCCTGGAACGACCATTCCAGTAGCCGTCCGCGCCAGAGCAGAAGCGGCTTTTCGGGTGCCTCATCAAGCGTCACGAACACTCCGTCCGGCAATGTTGAGAGCTGCATTCGCGCTGTCCGTTGGCGCCGCGTGGCGGGGTCGATTCGCTCGCGGTGCGCAATTTCGTCAATGTGGCTGACCGTTTGCAATACCTGGCCGTTCGGCAGATGGGCCGCGGCCCATGCTTCGATGAAGCGCTTTGCGTCGGGGCGCCTGCATTCCATGCACGGCCGGTGTCCGGCAGCGAACGCTGTCGCTTCATCAAGGAAGAACAGCTCCGTGTACAAGCCCGGCGCCATTAGCTCGCGCTTTCGTCCCTTGTATTCGAGCAGGCAGCAAATCCAGCGCTGGTTCGTCCACGGCCTGCCGACGAGCCGCTTGTCCCTGTGCATGCAACCGCCTCGGTTCCCAAACATGGTCCCGCGCGATGGGTGAGCGTGGATTTCGCCAAACGGGTCTACCCGGTTCCGTAACGTCACTAAATCGCCCTCACGCCATCCACGATAAGGCCCGCCGCGACGACCACGAGCAACGCTCCGGTCACGCGGGCAACGCCATCGCTTGCCGCCTCGAACCGGCCGAAGCGAACAGCCAACAGGCCCGCGCCGAGCAGCATTGCCACCACTATTGCCATCGATGTTTCCCCGGCGCCCCTATCCGCGCCATACGAAAGGCTCGCGACCAACACCGCCGGCGTCACCAGCACTGGCAGCGCGAGCGGGAACAGCGCCGCGCCCCGTCCTTCCCATGGTCCACGGTGTGGCGCGCCGCCGTTCCAGAGAGCGAGCCCGCCTGTCACCAGCATCACCACACCGGCCCCAACCCGGAACGTCTCGGGCTCAACGTCCAGGCCGTCGAGGATACGGTCGCCGAAAACGGCGGCGGAAACGCACACAACCAGGGCAATCCCCGTCCCCCCACCAATTACGTCCCACCCGAGACGTTTCCCCGGAGGGACTGGAGCGGCCGCTGCGGCGGCCGGGTTCAGCGCTGCAATCATGAACACCAGGAGCTGCAGGAAATCGGTCATGGTCCCTCCGGTTTGGCGACGATCGGCGCTGCGCGAAGCAGCGCCGAAAGTGCATGTTGTTGGTCGTCCATGCGGGTCACGTCGTCCGTGAACCACGCACCTCGCGTGCGTACTGCGTTAGCCGTCGCGGCCGCCTCTGTGGCCGAAACCTGCCTGTCGGCCAGCATCCCCGCCCCGCACTCGATTCGTTCGGCGATCTTCGCCTCCATATCCGCCATTCGCGGATCGACCGAAGCCAGCCGGTGGAGCGAAGTCAGACCCTCCACCCAGGTC
>JANPDX010000724.1:0-5850 GCA_031431695.1 Dehalococcoidia bacterium | reverse complement strand
TCGCTGTCGCGGCATGAGCGAATCTCGATTGACATGGTGTGGACTCCAGAAGTTTGCTGGGGATTCCGGCGAGTATACCCGGCCTCAGGGCTGGAGCGGGACAAGTGTTGTCGGCGCGCCAAGACGAACCTGGTAGACCTCGCAGGCTTCAAGCTGGTCGAATTCTCGCGCCCAGCGTGGCACAGCTGTGGAGCCGAACCTCAGCCATTCGTTGGTTTGCGCGGCGAACTGGTACAGGTCATAAGGATCGGTCCCGAGGCTACCGATGGCATCGGCGACGTTCTCCGTGGCGCCCAGGTACACAAAGTCGTTCCAGCCGCTCTTCAGTTGCACCGTGAGCGGGAAGGACAGCGAGAATCCGCCGGGGAGCGTCGCGGGCGCTTCGGCGTAAAACCAGTAGGACTCGCCGGGTTGAACGCTCGTGAGGGTCCTGCCGATGGCAGTGGTGGAGAACCAGCGTTCGAACTCTTCCGTCCCATCGATCACGCGATAGATGGCCGTGACCGCTCCGGAACTCACGGGTGAGAAGTTCGAGAGCAGAGTGACCGTTTCCGCCCCGAAGTACCCCACATGGTTCCAGCCCGCGGCGAGTTGGACATTTCCGCAGAGAATCGCACCCGCCCCAACCCTCGCCGAGGGGCCGAACTCGCTCGAGTTGCCTTCCATGTCAGTCATCATCGCAATCACCCAGTCGCCGGGGCCAGCCACGGGGTTGTCCAACGCGAACTGCCCCAGGGCGTCGGCCACAATCACCCCGGAAACCAGTGGCGCGAAGCCGTAGTCGTTCGCGCCGCCCGGGGTATGCGCCGCAACGTACAACTGGACCGCGCAGGCCGAACAGGCCATCCCCGTGATTCGGGCCTGCGTCGCCCGGGTGATCACCGGGTGGTTTATGAGAGTGTTCGGTCCCGAGTCTCCGTCTCCGGCATCGTTCAGGTTCCGAAGGCCGTTTTGACCAAGATCGATCGCCATTGTTTCGATACCGTCGAACAGGTTTGCGATGAAACGGTTGCCCGTTACTGAGTCACTACCCGGGCCGGCGGTCACGGCGATGCCCGTGGCGGCGTTGGCGATGGTGTTCGCAGTCACTGTTGAATGGTTGGATGGCTGACTCAGGATGACCCCGAAGGTAACGGCGGCCGGTTCCCCTGTCGGGCGCCTGCCGATGACGTTCCGCTCAATCTGGACGCCCGCGAAGGGGACTGGCGAGCCCGAACCGACATAAATGGCGACATCCGCGAAGCCGATCCGATTCGCTGCCCCGGGAATTGCAGCGGGGCCTCCCACCACCACGCCGCCCGCCGCGATGGTGACTCCTGTCTGGACCGGATCGGCGGCGCCATCGCGCGTGAATCCCACGAGATTCCCGCGGACGACTGCGCGGACGCCGGACACGGCAATTCCCGTGGCACAACCGCCGAATACATTCCCGGAACCCGCCGCACCAACGACCGCATCTTCGCCGTGTACAGCCACGCAGCTTCCTTTGAAGCCCGAGATTCGAATGCCGAGAAGAGTAAAATTCGCGCCAGTTGCCGTTAACCCGGTGGTCAGTGCCGTAAGGCTGGGGGAATCGTTCACGAGAGAGACGCCAGCGCCGGTTGCATCGATAGTGACTTTCTGACGGGAAACGGGCGGCAACGGGCTGCTCCCGACGCGGATGGCGACCGGGTTGTCGGGCGGAAACACGCCAGGAGCGAAAGAAATGACGAAAGGTGCATCGCCGGCCTCGGCGTTCGCTAACTCGATGGCGCGGCGCAAGCTACACAGATTGGAATGCGGGCAGGTCGCGCCGCCAGCACCACCGGAATCGCTGGTGCTGGTGACCTCAAGCGTTCCCGCCGCGCGGACTACCGAGAGGCTTGACGGCATGGCAACCACGTTCGCGGACACAGCCGCAACGAACACGATGACCCCGAATACCAGCGATCGCATGCGAGCAAGCTACGCTTCACCGCCAATTTCGAGCAAACGGCATGCACTACAACGCGCGGAACTGGCGCTTGCCCTCGATGCGATGGAGGCGGCCGATGCCCGGATGTTGCCAGTGCCCAGCCATCATCAGCCGGTTCTCGGCGAGAACCCATTCGAAGAGGTCATCGCGGGTCTTCGCAGCCAGTAACCGGTCGTCATCGAAGGAGGGCGACCAATCAGGGTGCAACAGTTGCATCGGATGATGTGAGGCGTCGCCCACGATGACCGCTCGTTCGCCCTGCGACATGATGCCGATTGCCACATGTCCCGGCGTGTGGCCCGGCGTCGGCACGTAGGTCAGATGTTCGTCGATCGCCTGCTCTTTTTCGGCGAAGACAATGTGCCCCGTGTCGCGAAGCGGTTCGACGCATTCGACGAGGTGCGCGTTAGCGGGGTCGGCGAGGCGTTCGGGCTGCATCCAATAGTCCCATTCCGCCTGTTGGAACCAAAATTGGGCTTTAGGAAAGAAGACTTCGCGGGTCCCGTCTTCCTTGTCGAACGTGTTCCAGCCGACGTGGTCTACGTGCATGTGCGTGTTGAGAACCACATCGATGTCTCCGGGATCGACGCCCACTGCCTTAAGAGAGTCGTTCAGGTGGCCAAGCGGCAAGTTTGGCCGTCGGCGCCGTCCGATTCCGGTATCGACCAGCATCGTCTTTCCGGCGGATCGAATGAGGAAACAGGTGACGGCCATGGCGAAGAGCCCTCGCTCATCGGCTTCGTGGCCGTATTCCGCGACGAACTCCGCCGCATGGTCTGGAAGGAAATAAGGAGGCGACATAAGAAGTCGCGAATCGAGCAGCGGGGTGATTTCAACTGAACCTACGGTGACATTCGGCATGGCAGCCCTCCCCGGTGGATTCTACGTCGAGATGAGCTCGGGCAGGATGCTGTCACCTTTGGTAGCTTGTGGAGATGCGATTCGTCGTGATCATCGGTTCGCCCGCGTCCGGCAAGGCCACCGTTGGCAAGGCGTTGGCCGATCGCTTCGGATTCAAGCTCTTCCACAACCACGTTTCCCTGGACATGGTCACGAGTGTTTTCGAATGGGGATCGCCGTCGTTCGGCCGCCTCGTAGAGGAGACTCGCCAGCGGGTGATTGAGGAAGCCGCCGAAAACGGCGTCGACCTGATATTCACCTACGTCTGGGCGTTCAACGAACCTGACGATGGTGCGCCGATTCGAAAGTATCGCGAAACCGTTCTCGAGTACGGCGGGGACGTGTTCTTCGTCGAGTTAGTTGCGGACCTCGAGACTCGGATGGCGCGTAACGGCCTCGAGTCGCGCCGGCGGATGAAACACCGAAGTGACGAAGCGAGCACGCCCGAGTGGATTTCTGAAGTCGAGCAGAAGTACTCGTTCGACTCCGGCGGTCAACTTCCCTTCGCCGATCCCCAGATCCGGATCGACACCAACAAAACCGACCCGGATGAGGCGGCGGCCATGATCGCCGCCGCGTTCGGGTTTGAAGCGAAGACGAATCCCGCTACTTGACGGCGCTGCGGTTCGCGACTTCGGCCATCGCTTCGCCGAGGCGATGGATGCCTTCTTCGATTTCTTCCATCGCAACGTAGCTGAACGCCAGCCGGACGTGGTTGGTGGCGTTGCCATCGGCGAAGAACTGCGGACCCTGGCCGACAATCACGCCGCGCTCATTCGCCGCCATCTGCACATCCCGCGAACTGAGCCCCGGCCGGAGAAGTAGCCAGAGGAAGAATCCGCCGAGCGGGCGCGTGTAGGTGGCGTATTCGGACGTGTACTTGGTCAATGCGTCTTCAACGCGTTCGAGTTTTTTCAAGTAGGTTCGGCGCAGGTTCTCGATATGTCGATCGAGGTCGCCATTGCGGATCATTTCCGCGATTACGCGACCGAGGTAGGGGCTCGAACCCATGTCATAGCGCAGCGCCGCAACTCGGGAGACGAGCGCGGGCGGACCCATGATCCAGCCCATCCGTAGGCCCGTGGCGATGATTTTCGAGAAGCTCGAAACCTTTATTCCGTGGTCACCGTTGCTCAGTGAGAAAATCGAGGGCGGAGGCGGTGTTTCGAACCAGAGTTCGCCATAGGCGTCGTCTTCGAGAACGAAGGTGTTGAAGCGCCTGGCAAGTTCGACCAGCTTCTCCCGGCGGTCAATTTGGAGCGTGCAGCCAGCCGGATTCTGGTGGGTGGGAATACAGTAGATGAACTTCGCCCGCCGGCCCCGGTCGGCCAGTTTTTGCAATTCCTGCTCAAGGACGTCGCAGCGCATGCCCTGCTCGTCCATCGGAATCGCGATCTGAATGGCGCCGAACGAGCGAATCGTGCGCATGCTGCCCGGGAAGTTCGGGCTCTCCACCATGACGATATCGCCGGGATCGAGGAGCGTTTCACAGACCATGCCAATCGCATGTGCCGATCCGGAGGCGATGATCACATTGTCGCGGGTGATCGGAATGCCCTCGATGCGTGACGAGCGCTCGGCAATTGCGTCGCGCAGGGGAGCGGGGCCAAACGTTCCGCCGTACTCCAACGCTTCCTTTTGCTCCCGGTCTATCACCGCGCGAGACGCCCGGAGGAGCGCTTCGCCGGGAAGCGATGGGATGTCCGGCAGGCCTCCCGCGAAAGAAATGAGGTGCCTCGGGTCGGGTGTTGCCGCCGCCCAAACCTGAGAGCCAAGGATCTTCGAGCGAGCGCTCACCATTACTTCGAGGTTTTCGGCGGTCCAGTACTCGGCCATGGCAACTTCCCGGTCTAAATGTGGTAGCGAATACCTTAACACCTGACTCGAACGCGCATGCACGGGCCGTACCGCTCCTTCAAGGGATTGGATTCGACGGAACGGTTGACTGCTGGGTTATACTGCAAGCTCACCTAACTGTTCGCTCCGGTTTGCGAATGTTTTCACAATCTGCGGCAGGACTCGCGAAAAGCCCCGCAGCGGCTGTGCACATTCTTAAATTCCGGTCATAACGCGACCAACGGAAGGAAGTCGACAATGGCTCATCCGCACTTGCCGCCCGCGCAAGGCCTCTACCGGCCGGAGCTCGAGCACGACAGTTGCGGCGTGGGATTTGTCGTCCACCTGAAGGGTCAGCGGTCACATCAACTGGTCGCTGACGGCCTGAGCGCGCTCGAAAACCTTAATCACCGTGGCGCCTCGGGAAGTGAACCGAATACGGGCGACGGCGCGGGCATGTTGATTCAGATGCCGCACGAATTCTTCCGCCACGAATGCGCTCCATTGGGGATTCGCCTTCCGGAGGCCGGTCACTACGGTTCTGGCCTTTTCTTCGCCTCGCGTGACCCGCGCGCGCAAGCCCAGGCGATGGCCCTCTTCGCGGCGTTGGTGGAAGAAGAGGGACAACATCTCCTCGGTTGGCGCACCGTGCCAACGAATAACGCCTCACTCGGCCAAACAGCCCTTGATGCTGAGCCAGCAATCTTCCAAGTGTTCGTTGGGCGAGGACATGCGGTCGCCAGCGACGACGACTTCGAGCGCAAGCTGTACATCATTCGGAAGCGGTTCGAAAAGGCAATCGACCGCTGGGGCATCCGGGATGCTGACTGGTTCTACTTCTCGAGCCTTTCCTGCCGGACATTCGTTTATAAGGGCATGCTGACGGCGATTCAGCTCCGCGACTATTTCCCTGATTTGAGCGACAAGTTGCTCATCAGTGCGATGGCGATGTTCCACTCACGCTTCAGCACGAACACGTTCCCGAGTTGGGAGTTGGCTCACCCTTACCGGATGGTCGCTCACAACGGCGAGATCAACACGCTCCGGGGGAACCGGAATTGGATGGCCGCGCGCGAGGCGCTCTTCGCGTCGCCGCACTTCGCGGATATTCACAAGATTCTGCCGGTCCTTGACGAAAAGGGCAGCGACACGGCAAGCCT
>JANPDX010000723.1:0-7536 GCA_031431695.1 Dehalococcoidia bacterium | reverse complement strand
TGGGACTATCAAGTGACCGCCTGGCCGCGATTTCGGTGGAACTCACCGCCTGACGGCAGTCAGAGGCCCGGGCGGACCCGGCAACGTAGACTTGCGGCACACGCACGCTGGAGGACGAGATTGGAATTCGACCTGAAGATGACTGATGAACTGCTTTCGACGACGCGGGCCGTACGAAAGCGCCTCGACTTCGACCGGCCCGTGCCGCGTGAGGTCATCAACGAGTGCCTTGAACTGGCCATCCAGGCTCCGACCGCATCGAACGGGCAGACCTGGCGCTGGATGGTGGTTGACGACCCGGCGAAAAAGGCCGCGATCGCGGACCTCTATCGGAAGACCTCGGATGTATACCTTTCCGCATCGGCCGAACGGGCACGGAAGCGTGGAGAGGAGCAGACAGTGCGCGTGTACGACTCCGCCGAGTTTCTCGCGCAGAATCTGCACCGGGCGCCCGTGTTCGTTATCCCCTGCGTTCAGGGCCGACCACCGGAGGGAGCGCCGCTGCTCAGCACCGTGAGCGTGATGGGTTCGATTTTCCCCGCCGTATGGAGCTTCCAACTGGCACTTCGGGCAAGGGGACTCGGCTCGGCATTGACCACGCTTCACCTCGTCCATGAAAAAGAAACCGCGGAACTCCTCGGCATCCCGGAGAATGTGCTTCAGGTAGGATTGCTACCGGTCGCCTACACGAAGGGCACCGACTTCAAGCGGGCTGAACGTGCCCCTGTTTCGACTATCACGCACTGGAACGAGTGGTAGTCACTCCGCTTTCGCGTAGTCCCACGAGATGATCTTCGTTGGCCGGACGCGGATGTACGCTGCGCCGGGACGCGCCTCGGTTGGCAGTTGGGCCTCTGGCACGCCGCGATTCGCCATCGACGTTCGCAGCAATGGCAGCTGCGCGACCGGGTCGAGGACGACATCCGCCTCGCCCTGGATGCAAACACCCTTGATGTCCTGCATCGTGCCTCCACTTTCGAGCATGAGCGAGACCTTCGGGTTCCGTTCGATGTTCTTGAGTTTCTGCGTGCCGGCGCGGCACCCCACGAAGACTTCGTCGCCGATACGGAAGTAGCCGATGGGCACGGTATGCGGGTGCCCGCTCTTGCTGATGGTGGTCAGGGTGATCCAGCCGGGCCGGCTATCGAGGAAGGCGTTGACTTCATCGCGGGTCATTTTTCCTGGCATGTGCAACTCCGGCTTCGAGAATGATGGCACGAGTTTGAGTTGTCGATCGACGATTGTCGATGGGCTGGAGACCGGCGATTTGTCGTTTGGGAGCAGAACTGAAAGGATGCTCACTTCCGGAGGTGAACGATGGCTAACTATGTACGTTTCGAACGCAAGGACGGCAGCAAAGGCGCCGGGCAACTTGAAGGCGAGACCATCCGCGTGATCGAGGAGCCATTCTGGGAATCGGCGAAGGCGACCGGCGAGCGGCTCGCCCTCGAAGCGGTTCGGCTGCTGCCGCCGACCGAACCCCGCTCGATCGTCTGCGTCGGGCTGAACTATTCGAGCCACCTGCAGGGCCGTCCCGCTCCCGACCCGCCGACACTGTTCTTCAAGCCACTCTCCAGCATTTCAGGCCCAGGAGATGACATTATCCTCCCCGCGGGCTGTGGCCGCGTAGACCCCGAGGGCGAGATCGTCATCGTCATTGGAAAGCGCGTCAGGAACGCCACCCGCGAAGAAGCGATGGCGGCAATCTTCGGCTACACCGCGGGCAACGATGTTTCGGCTCGGGAATGGCAACGAGCCGACGGCCAGTGGTGGCGGGCGAAAGGCAGCGACACCTTCGGCATCTTTGGCCCGGCGATTGTCACCGGTATCGAGTACGACAAACTCGAGGTCACTACCCGGGTGAACGGCAAGCAAGTGCAGCACGGCGGCGCGAACGAGTTGATCCGCGACATCCCGGAGATCGTCCGCTATGTGAGCGCGGTGATGACGCTGCTGCCCGGCGACATCATCTACACCGGGACCCCGGGCGAGCCGCCGGAGATCAAGAGCGGCGACAGCGTTGAAATCGAAGTCACGGGCGTTGGTGTGCTGCGCAACGGGGTTGTGTGAAGCGGGCGTAGGGCAGCGTTGATCTACGTCCAGGCAAGATAAGCCGAACTCGCCCATCCTCGCTGGCCATTCGCCCGTTGCACGTACACCCAAGTCGCTTCGTTGGTGCGCTCCACATTTTTCTGACCTTGCCCAAAGGCGGGATCCAGGACATCCACGAGGGTTAACTGTTCTCCGTCGGGCAGCAACGCCGTGACCTTCGCACCCAACGCTGGCTGTTCACGCAGATTCAGTCCGTCGCCAGTGTTCACGACTTCCATCTCGAACGAATCGTCGTAGGGCGGAAGCTCGAACCTCGGAGCAAGCAAGATCGGGCCGTCTCCCCCGCCATGTCCGCCATGAGGCAGCGCGAACGCCATGAAACCCGGGCCCGCCGACCAGGGATCGAGATGGTCAGGTCCACCGTTTGGCGGGATGCTGGCGCTGAACCACGCACCGGTGCGGCGGTTGTACAGGTGCAACCGTCCGAAGGAGAGGAAGTTCGAATCGTACGGTGAAGGTACCGGCCCCCGGATCCATTCCTGCTCGAACCACTGCCGCTTGCCAACAGGCCGAGGCGGAGTGGGCAAACGAGTGATTGCCCGGCCATCTGGGGAGACGATCGCGTATTGGTAGGAGTTCGCGGCGTCGAGGGGGATTTCCGGGCCGCGCACCATCGCCAGGAAGCCAGTCATGTCGGGAAGCCAGCGCCCGCTGGCCGGACCGTCACCGTAGTTCAGGTACGCGGAACGAATACGGGCCGATGTCCCACCAGGGCTCCCAAGCGACACTCCAACGGAGGGCCAGTTCTCGCCGCTGCCTTCCGCGCCCTGCGGGACCACCGTCCGTTGTGCTGTTTCGACCGCGCGCCAGAGGCCGTTTCTCGCCCAAAACGTGCTGTTGGTATCTTCGCGGACAGCGCCCACCTGCTTCCCGTCCCATCCAAGAACGACCGAGAAAAACCTCCGTGGGAAGTCGCCGCGGCCGTTCGCTGACGTTGCCCAGGAAGCTATGAATCCGTCATCAATGGCCTGTAGCGCCCCGGGGAGCACCGCTGGCGCCTTGGGGTCGGCCGGATCGTACAGTTCGAAAGAGTCGCGCAAGGCCGGCTGTTCGAGATCGATAACCCACACGTCATATGCAGAACCCGTGCCGAGCCAGGCAGCGACGCGCATACCGCGCGGCTGTTGCCGAAACGTGTAGAACCCACCCGGGCCGTCGGGGACCGTAAGCGTCGCGTGGCTTTCGACGCGCGCACTGTCGATGAGCCGTGCGACCTGGAGCACGCCCGTGGCGGTGCCGTCATTCATCTCCTGAAACAGGAGGTACGCGGTCGAGGGTTTCCCGGAGGAGTACCCTGCGATGGCGACCAGGCGGAACCGGTCCGCATCGAACCACCAGGTTCGTGAGGGTTCGTAGCGATCGAAGAAGACGCCGTGGCCCAGGTTGCTTTGGGCTGCCACAAAGCGATCCTCGGAGAAGGTCCGGTACTGGAACCATTGCTCCTGGCTCTGCGCCACGAAGCGATGGCCCGTTATCTGTCCCGTCGCGGGAGACATGAGGAAAAGTCCTTCTGGCCATTCGATTGTGTCGCCGGATCCCCAGGACTTGATGAAAACGCCTTCGTCCTGGCCCGGGCCTTCGGCAAGGCGAGACGCGAACGACTCGCCGTTGGGGGGTGCCTGGGCTGTCCCGCTATTATCCGGGTGAGCCGCCGAGCGTCGGTTTCCTCGCCGGATTAGCATCAGCCCGGCGACCGAGCCCGTCCCGGCGACGACGGCAGAGCCGGCGGCCAGGAACGCGCGCCGGCCGATTCGCCGCGGAGTAGGCATGCCCCGGTCCGCGACGGCTACGTACCCGGAGTCGGGTTCGGCCCCAAGTACGTCGTCTTCGGTAGCGAGTTCAGCACTGGAAGGTTGCTCGGCGAGTTTGCGCAGAGCTGCCCGGTCGGCGACTCGCAATCTCATGCACACCCGCTGGATGCGTTCGTCGGCCTGCGCCACGGGCATGCCGAGCCGGACGGCAATCTCCGCGAGCGGCATCGACTGGACGGCCAGGTCGTAAACCCGCCGGTCCAGGTCATCGAGGGTTTCGGGGCTGACGATGTTTTGCACGAAACAATGCTCAAGAGCGAGGGTGGGTTGCTGGTAGTAACGCCGGGAGAAGCGGAATGGTTCCCACGGAACCATCCGTGCTCACACTCGATGTACTGGCCTGGCTTAGCGGAAGAGCGGCATCGCCCCACAGCGGCCGGTCACGGTATCCACGCATTCATCGGCGCCCGCGTATTTGCCCAGCAACCGTCGCCCCGATGACTCACGCGCGTTCAGGTAGGCACGGAAGGCGTGGAAGTCCTTGTCCGGGAGGCTCTCGCCTAGCCAGATTCGGCGTACACAGTCGGCCCCGAACTCTTCGAATAGCGCACGGTACATTCGGAGATTCTCAACTCCCCGGCCATCGGTGTCGATTGGCACGAACAAGAATCGAAAATCGAGAATCGTGAATTCGATTCAGTCCCAGCGGGCCGGGAGCTTCATGTATTCGAGGTTTTCGTCACCGACTTCGCGGCAGATAACGTCCCAGAAGTCGAGGTCCCATTCGCCGACAAACGTATACGAAGCGCCCTGTTTGCCCGCCCGCGCCGTACGTCCGATGCGGTGGATGTACTCCTCCGCGTTCTGCGGGACGTCGTAATTGATAACGTTTTCGATGTCGGGGATATCGAGTCCTCGCGCGGCCACATTTGTCGCAACCAGGAAATCGAGCGTGCCTGCGCGGAAGTCCTGCATAACTCGATCGCGCTGCCCCTGGCGAAGGTCGCCGTGAATCGCGCGCGCCTGTACGCCAGCAGCCACCAACTGGTCGGTCAGGCGGTCAACGCCGATTTTGGTGTTGCGGAAGATGAGCGTGCGGCCGAGACCGTGCTGTTCGTAGATGTAACGCAGGGCGAGGTACTTTTCGCGCTCCGAGACTTCGCAATAGAGTTGGCGGACGCCGGAGGCTGTGCGCTGTTCCGGTTCGATTTCAATGGTTTCCGCCTTGCGCATGTGCCGGTAGGTGAGGCGGGCGATGCTTGTCGGCATCGTGGCGCTGAAAAGGGCCGTCTGGCGTTGCTTGGGCACCGTTCGAAGGATGTAGTCGATGTCCCGAGCGAACCCGATGTCCAGCATGGCGTCGGCTTCATCGAGGACGACGAAATGGACGCCCTCGAGGCGGAGGGTGCCACGCTTGAGGTGGTCGATGACGCGGCCGGGGGTGCCGACGACAACGTGGCAGCCCTGTTCGAGCGCCATGATGTCGGAGCGGACGCGGCTACCGCCCACGAGTCCCTGGGTGGTGAAGCCGTAGAAGCGGCCGAGGTGTTCGATGACGTCCTTCACCTGGTTGGCGAGTTCGCGAGTCGGCACCATGACGACGGCCTGGACCTCGTGGCGGCCTGGATCGATGGCGCGGGCGAGCGGGATACCAAAGGCGATGGTCTTACCAGTGCCCGTCTGGGCGAGGCCAATAAGATCCTCGCCAGCAAGCATTCGTGGCAGTGCCGCCGCTTGTATGGGCGTGGGGTCGCTGTAGCCAAGGGAGGCAATGGCGCGCAGTCCGGTCTCATCGATGCCAAGCGCGGCGAACGATTCCGAGATTGACGTGGTTGCTGGTGGAAGCCCGGTTGTTGGCCGGGCGAACGTCTCCGTGGATTCGCCTGCGCCTCGTCCGCGGCGGCCACGGTTGCGGCGGCGTTTCGGCGCGAGCGGGTCGTGGGCCGCCTGGTGGACGGCCTGATCGTGATGGACATGATCGTGATGAGCGGGCGCGGCGCGGCGGGCAGCCGGCTCATGAAGGGCCGCGGGACTTGTGGCGATAGTCGAGGATGTCGCAGCGGCAGCGGCACCCCTTCGCTTACGGGAGAGGAAAGACAGCAGGAGGCTCAGGGTCCTTTCGGTGGCACCTATGTATCAGTGCCGAACTGGCCGCTGCGCCGAGCCCTCACAGGCGCGCTGACCGGGCGGTAAATGCTTCGCATTCGAGCGAGGAGGTGACAAACGAACAGTACGACAGACGTATGGGAGCGTTCAGAGGGCTCTCGGTCACCATCAACTCTGGTGGGCAGCATATCACAGGTGGTTAATGGGTGAAGAATCAGTCGGGGACTTGTCGCGAGCCATGGAAGACGACGAGGATTTCGATTTCGTCTTCGCGGATTTCAAACCAAATCCTGTAGTCCTGTTCGAAAGTCTCGCGGACGTTCGGCGACCCGATTTCAGGAACCTCGCGAAAGCTCCACGGGAATGTTCCCGCTCGTTCAGCTCGACGGGCGATGCGCTTTGCCCAGTCGTTCGCCGACTGTTCCGAAAATCGACGGAAGTGACTGCGTACGTCTTCGAGTGACTGTTCCGCGTTGTGGGACCAGCGAACCTTCACTCAATGCCCAAACGGCGTCGCACTTCTTCGGTCGAATACGTCACCCTGCCATCGCGCGGCTCGTCGAGCATTTTTCTGACCCGCGCGACTATTTCCGGTGGCGCCGGTGCGAAATCCGGCCAGACGGTGGACTCATCCAGCCCGAGTAACTCCAGGGCGTTGGCCGCCTCGCCTTCGGTGAGGGCTTCGACATGTTTAGCTAGCTTCTGCTTCGCGGTCATAGCATCAGTATACCAATCCTGCAAAAGCACTCTACGGCCTTACGCGGCTCATTAGCGCGAGCATGTTGGCCTCCGGGTCGCGGAAGAACGCCATCCACTCTTCGGTGCCATCGGGGTGGGTGAAGATCTTGCGCGGCTCCCCTTCGAAGGCGACGCCTTTGGCCCGCAAGGCAACAGTCGAGCCATGAATATCATCGACGAGGAAGTACAGGACCGAGTAGCCGTTGCCCTGGGCTTCTGGCAGAGCATCGACCATGAGCCGCGTGCCCGCGCAGTCGAAAAACGCCAGTTGTCCGGCAGTAAATAGGTGCGTCATGTCCAGGATGTCCTTGAAGAATGCGACCGCGGGTTCGAGGTCTTTCACGGTGTGTGCGACCTGGCCAATGTGGCCGAGGTGGACTTCCGTGGTTGTCGACATGTGGTGACTCCTTGTCAAAGAGTGAGGGCGGGGAGGGATGACCATGTGAACGACTTCCCATTCACTGGCGGTAAGGACAACATCGGCGGGGGTCGCCCGGGGGTCGCCATGCCGAAAATTGTAGGGAGCCTGTCGAGGAATTTCTCTCGCCCGGTTCTGCGCGTTCAGTTGCGGGTTTCTGATTTCGCCTTGTTAGAATGCGCCGCACAAACGGAGGGCCACTCATGACCGATTTCAACACGATCATTTACACGGTAGACCGCGGACGCGCGCGGATCACACTCAACCGTTCCGAGAAACTCAACGCGCTCTCATTCGAGCTCCAAACAGAGCTCAACGCCGCCCTCTGGGAGGCCGACAACGATACGAGCGTCCATGCGGTGATTCTGCGAGGAAACGGCCGCGCCTTCAGCGCAGGCTACGATCTGACGC
>JANPDX010000722.1:0-2086 GCA_031431695.1 Dehalococcoidia bacterium | reverse complement strand
GGGAACCACTTCGCCATCGAAAACCGTCCCAGGGTCACTACGACAAGCGGATCGACCATATCCAGCTGGAGGTCGAGGTACTCGCCGCACGCGTCGATCTCGTTCGGTAGCGGGTCCCGGTTCGCCGGGGGTCTGCACTTCAGGACATTACAGATGTAGACCTGCTCACGGGTAAGTCCACCAGCGGCGAGCAGTTCGCTCAGGAACTGGCCCGCCGCCCCAACGAATGGCCGCCCCTGCTTGTCCTCGTTCATCCCCGGGGCCTCGCCAATGAACATCACCTCGGCGTTGAGCGGACCTTCCCCCGGCACTGCCAGCGTCCTCGTCTCGGCCAGCGCACACATCGTGCAGCCACGCACTACCTCGTAGAGTTCGGCGGCCCTCTCTTCGATGCTGATCACCGCGAATCCGCCGCGAGCCGAATCTTTGCCAACCGTTCCGAACGCAGCCGCCGCCTGGCCGAAGCCAGCATCTGCGTGCCAATCGCAATCAACACGACCGAGAAGACCACCTGCAGCGTTCGCCCGCCCATGAACGCCGCTGCAATCGCTCCCGCCACGGCGCCCGGCAAGGCCGCGGGCGCTATCCAGCGCGCCGCCTGCGTATCGACCGTTCCATGGCGATAGTGCGTCCATCCGCCCGAAATCGAAGCGACGACCACGACCCAGAGTGAAATACCCTGCGCTTCGTGCTGCCCCACACCAAGGCCCAGCACCAGCGCGGGCACGAATATCGAGCCCCCGCCCACGCCGAGCGCTCCCGACGTGATCCCGCCAAGCAGCCCGATCGACGTACCAGCAGCAGCTTCGTGCCAACCGCTCGCGGATATCACTGGTTCTATGCTTTCCCAGAGCAACATCCGCACCGAAATCGCAATCAAGAACAGCCCGAACAGTTGCCGAAGTTGCAGTCCGGGAATCTTCGAGGCGGCCCGTGCCCCCAATACTGCTCCCACCGTTGCACCGATACCGAGAGCAACCGCCAGCGAGTAGCTTATCGGCCCGCTTAGCGAATACGCGGTTGCTGCCACGGCCGCCGTCACGGTTATCACCACGAGCGATGTGCCGTGGGCCATGTGCTGCGTCATCTTCAATGGACCGGTCATCAGCGGGATCATCACCGACCCGCCACCGCCGCCTAGCAACCCACTGATAAACCCGCCGCCAAGTCCCGCCGCCGCGGCGATGCTTCGACGCCCTTCGATGTCGCCGCCGCCGCTCATACGTCCGGCGTCGGGGGCTTCCGGTCAGGCTGCACCATCCACGCGAACAGGATGCCCACGAAATACAGCGAGAACAGTGGCCCCGCCACGAACGTCTGGGTAATCGGGTCAGGAGTTGGGGTTACAACCGCCGCGATAATGAAGATGATCACGATGGCGTAGCGCCAGAACCCAAGCAGCTGCCGCGCTCGCACGAGGTGCAACTTCGCCGCCAGTGCAAGCACCATCGGTAACTCGAATGAAATCCCAACCCAGAAAATGATCCGCACTACGAAATCCACATACTGCTTCACACCGGTCACGTTCTGAATCTCGGCGCTTCCGAAGTCCAGCAGGAACCCCAACGACACGGGCAGGATGATCCAGTATGCGAACGCCATCCCACCGATCAGGAACGCGATAGTTCCGAGGATTCCCGGCAACAGTAAGCGCTTCTCCGAAGGAGTGAGCCCGGGTACCACGAACATCAATAACTGCCAGATCACGACTGGCGACGCCAGGATCAGCCCGCCGTACAGCCCGATCTTGACCACGATCCCGATCCGGTCCGTCGGGGAGAAACTCGACACCCTGAAGTCCGGGATCTGTTCCCTCGCCGGCGCCAGCATCCAACCAAGGATGGTCTCCCAGAAGAAGAAGCAAACCAGGACCCCAATTACCACCGCGATGGAGCAAACGAAGACTCGGTTGCGAAGCTCCTTCAGGTGCTCCAGCAGCGTCATTTCTGCCGGCACGTGAGCATTCGAAGTCGCGCCAGTGCGCATCGAGATGGGGTCGCTCATCGGTTCGGCCGTCATCTACTTCAGCCCTTCGCCCGGGAAGCTCACTGAGCGGCACGCGTCCATCAGAAAACCATCGGCGGCG
>JANPDX010000721.1:0-5097 GCA_031431695.1 Dehalococcoidia bacterium | reverse complement strand
TACCGCCGCGGCCCACAGGGCATCCGCGCGTTCGCCCACCGGCGCCGGCGCACTCACCCCGACGATGTCCACCCGGTCGGCAAGCAGCCGCTTCAGCGCCGCTTCGCCAAACGCCGCCTGGCCCATGAGTGAAACACGCATGGGAGAAGCGTAGCGGAGGACGATGCGGAGTGGGGGGCCAAGCAGACGTAAGTAGAGTCGAAAGTGAAAAGGACTGAGGCGAAAGTCGGCTCTGCCACGAATCTTGAACCGCGACCCATCGGGAGCGGATCGTGACCGAGCGAGACATCCAAGCGCGAGCACCTCACCCCGGCACTCACCCTGAACCGCGACCCATCGGGAGCGGATCGTCGCCAAGCGAGACAGCTGGCGATTCATCATTCTCACACCACTCACCTTGAATCGCGACCCATCGGGAGCGGATCGTCACCAGGCGAGACAACTGGCGATTCAGCAACCCCTCCGCGCTCACCCACACCTTCCTCTGCCAACCGCCCCTCAGAGCACTTCCCCAACCATGACAACGTCTTCCTCATGCGTGCGTCCAACCACTTTCGCCTCTCGCCTTTCGACGTTTCACACGTCCTTATCTCCTTGCAGGCACGAACAACAAGCACCGCCCTTCGAATCTGCGGCTGCTTGTTCCTGCTTGTTAACAAGCAAGAAAACGCATCGCCACAAGCAGGGCCCAACAGGCACGCCGCCGCCCTGTTGCCTGCAACAACAGGGACCGCCCTCCGAATCTGGAAGTACCTGTTACTCCCTGCTAACAGGGAAAACTTGAGGACAAGGCCCGCTCGCCGTCGGACCACTTTCAACTTTCGCCTTTCGCCTCGCGCCTCAATTCGGGTAAACTCGAACGCGATGCACACGCAATCAGCACACGAGGTCTCCCCGGGCGACGTTACGCACGTCGCCCCTGTTCGCCGCGCCTGAAACGACTTTCGCCCTTTCCCTTTCGACTTTTGCCTCACTCCCGAAGGAGTTCCTCGTGCTCTGTATCGAACCGGCGAAGCTTTCCGACGCCGAAACCATCCACAACCTCGTAACCTTCTGGGCCGACAAGGGCGACATGCTCCACCGGCCCATCGGCGAAATCTACGAAGCAATCCGCGACTTCAAGGTCGCTCGCCTCGATGGTGAGGTGGTGGGCACTGGCTCGCTCCACATCATGGGCTCCGACCTTGCCGAGGTGCGCTCGCTCGCCGTCGCCGAAAACGTCCAGACCAGGGGCATTGGCGCGGGCATCGTCTCAGCCTGCCTGGCCGATGCCCGCACGTTCGGACTCGACCGCGTGTTCGCGCTCACCTACAAGCCGGGGTTCTTCGAGAAACAAGGCTTCCGCCTGGCCAACATCATGGAGTTCCCCCAAAAGGTCTGGAACGAATGCGTCCGCTGCCCGTTCTTCACAAACTGCAAGGAAGTCGCGGTAGTCCTGGACCTGGGGACGGACTTGTCCGTGCCGCTCGTCTAATTCCTACCGCCTAACCCCTACCGCCTAACCCCTACTCACCCGCAGCAGGGTTCGCACGTGTCCATCGCGGCGATTGGCAGCGTCTCTGCGTTCACGCCCGTGCCGGTTGCCGCTGAAACCGTAATGCAAATCGAAGGGCTCATTTCGGCGAGCCGGTTCAGGTGGTGGGTCAGCCGCGCCGCGACAGCCCCGGCGGCGACGACACCCGTCCCCTGGAGCACCACGCCGAACGATGTGCCAGTAAAGCGGCCAACCATATCCGTCGAGCGAGTTAACTCCCGAATGCGGGCCGCGACCATGCGCATCGCGGTATTGCCATCACAGCGGCTGGTGCCCGAAGCCTTCACGACCAGGAACGATAGCGGCGCCCGTGGGGCGAGCTCTCCGATTGTTTCGAGGCGATCGAGCAACGCCTGCCGAGTAGCAAGACCCGTCAGCGGGTCGAACGCTCTCTCGACGACATCGACCGCTTCGACCGCTGGAGCGTCGCGGAAGGGCAACCGGGTGATCGGCGAGCCAAGCAGTTGGAGATACGCCGGAAATCTGTTGGTCGTCATGGTCAAATCACCCCCGGGAAGCTGCGGCGATTGTCCTACCCCATATCGCTAACGCAGATAGGCGCTTCCCTGATGAGCGGCGGGGTCTACCCCAATTCGGCCTCCGCATTCGCCGGTGTTTCCGGCTTGTGGGTAACGGGGCTCGCGGGACGCCTCCGGCGCATCCAAAAGTAGCCGGCCGTGGCGAGGATCGCGCAAACCCACAACGCGCCCATCGCCAGCGTGATCGCCGGATTTCGGGTCAGTCCGTCGCCCATCACCACCGTCACAGTCGTCGGCGCAAGCATGCCCAGGAAGCTGAAGACAATGAAGGTCCGGAGCGGCACGGAAGTCATGCCCGCCACGTAACTAATCCAGTCGAAGTTCAGTCCCGGCATCATCCGCGTCCAGAACACGACCTTCGCGCCCATGTTATCGACCAGCGAGTCCAGGCGTTTGGCGGCACGACGGCCGATCAGCTTCGACAGATGCTTTCGTCCGAACTTCCTCGCAACCTCGAAGGCCATCAGCGAACCGAGGGTCTGTCCGGCCATGCAATACGCTGTTCCCAACACCGGTCCCCAGGCCAGCCCGGCTGCGATGAAGATTGGCACATTCGGGACCGGCGCAAACAGCACCGAAAACGCCATCACCAGGACGAAAACAACCACCCCAAGCACGCCCCGCTCTTCGACCCAGGCCCGGAACGGTTCGGCATCGATCTTCAACGAAACGCCGAAAAACAGCGTCGCCACGACGTACGCCCCGACCAGCGCGAGGAACACCAAAACCACACCTGCGACGACTGTTTTGCGAAGGAGCAAGGGGGTTTCATCCCCTTCGAACATCACTTCATCGAGGTCTTCGGCGGTTTCGTCAGTCGTCATTGGCAAGAGTCATTAGAGCACACGGAGTTCGAGAAAGAGGTACAGAACCGGGAAGGCCACGAGCAGGGAATCGAGCCGGTCGAGGAACCCGCCATGGCCGGGCAGGAGTCCCGAAGCGTCTTTGACGCCCATGCGCCGCTTCATCCAGCTCTCGAAGAGGTCACCAATCATCGCGGCCGGTGGTAGGGCAATGGCGAGTGGGATCATCGTGCCAGTCGAAACGCCGGTGTCGAACAGCCGGTTGAGCACCAGTACCGCCGCCACCCCCGCGACAAACCCGCCCACGGCGCCTTCCCAGGTCTTGTGTGGGCTGATTTTCGGGGCCATCTTGTGGCGCCCAAAGAGCTTCCCCGTCGCGTAGGCGCCTGTATCGACCGAAAAAGTAGCCAGCAATCCGAGGAAGAACCATTCGCGTCCCAGTTCGACATCGCGCACGAGCACGAACGTCGAGAGCAGAAGCCCCAAATACACCATGCACCAGCAATAGACCCGGTACGGCTTGCGCGGACCGATAGCGTTCGTCGGCGCATATCCGATGGCCGCGAAGAGCAACGCGAACCCCGCGCCGACGATGAGGAATCGCGCGTCAGCATGCGTGCCTGCCACCACGACCGGCGCGATCACGAACGTCGGGACTTGGGGCAACACCTGGACAATTGGCATCGAAGGGATGAGCCAGCCGTGTACGAACTCCGCCGCCGCAAGCAGCCCAATAAGCGCCACAACGATCGCAAACGGCCATGCCCCGGACCAGGCGACTGTTGCGACGATCGGCAGGCCGACGGCGGCGGTGAGGAGGCGAAGTTGGAGATTCGACATGGCTGGGATAAGCCTATCGGGCTTCCGCGAACCGGCCAGTGCTCAGCCGAGAAGGAGAAAATCGAGCGGGTTTGCTATGTACTCGAAGCCCGGCGGAAATCCACTGTGGCTGCTGAGTTGCCAGTGCAGGTGCGCGCCGCCGGGGCCAGCAGACACAACCTTTCCGGTGAACCCCACTTCGCCAAGCACGTCGCCGACCTGGACGGTTTCGCCGCTGGTCCGGGTACTGCCGCTCATGTGCGCATAGATCGTCCACCACGGTGTCCCCGGATGGTCCAGCACCACGCAGATGCCGAAACTGCCATCGCCCCAGCCGTCGCCGGGCGCGTGAACGGCTACGATCCCCGGTGCCGGGGCGAAGATGGGTGTGCCGACCGCTACGCCGCCGATGTCGATACCACGGTGGAGGTACCCGCCGTAGTCCTCCCGGTACCCGCCCGTAACATTTGCTGGAGGTATATCGAGCGGCAGCCTGCTGAACGCCAACTGTGACTGCCGCGCGGTCAGCAGCGCCGACGTGCTCGCCAGGGCGGCGCCAGCCGCCTCCGGGACCGGGAGCGTGCCGCCCGCGCCTGGCCGTCGAATCCTCTGGCCGATGAAGATCAAACTCGGGTTCGCTATCCCGTTCAGCTCGACGATGGCGTCCAGCGTGGTGCCCCACCGAGTCGCGAGCGCTGCCAGGGTGTCGTTCGCCTCGACCGTGTAGCTCGTTACCCCGTCGCCCGAAGGCGGTGCCCCACGCCGCGTCCCGGTCAACGCGCCCGGGATAATCAGTTCCCAGCCTGACTGGATGAGCCCCGGGTCGTTGATTAGCCCGGCGTTGGCGGCAACCAACTCATCGAGGCTGACCTGGTGGTCGAGGGCGATCTTCCCGAGCGTGTCGTTCGGTTGGACGGTGTAAACGGTGCTATTGGCGAATTCGCGTGGCATGGGGCTTTCCTCCGGGGCCGTATCAGAACTCCACCGGAGCAAAACTACAAGTCCTTAATGTCATACAGAGACGGTCTACGTCTTCCGGAACGCCTCAAGGTCCTCGGGGAGTAGCCCGCCGAATTTGCGTTTGCGGCGCCCGTATTCGGCCAGGGCCATGTCCGTGTCTTCGCGACCAAAGTCGGGCCAAAACGTATCGGTGAAGTACAGCTCCGCGTATGCCGCCTGCCACAACAGGAAGTTCGAGATCCGCATGTCACCCCCCGTACGAATCAGCAGGTCCGGGTCGGGATCTTTGGTGGTCATGAGATAGCTCGAAACGGTCTCTTCCGTTATTTCCGACGGTTCGAGTTCCGACCGGATCATCGCGTGAATGGCCATCAGAATGTCGTCGCGCCCACCGTAGCTGAAGCAAATGTTCAACGTCATGCGTTCGTTGTGCTCGGTCAGG
>JANPDX010000720.1:0-5181 GCA_031431695.1 Dehalococcoidia bacterium | reverse complement strand
AGTTTCGTTGCCGAGCTTATCCCAGGCCCGGAAATCGATAGGAGTGTAGGTTCCGGAAGCGGCGCCTACCGGAACATCGATGCTCCCAGAACAATAGAGGCTAGTCGGAACGCCGCTGGAGAAGCAGCGATAGATCAGCGCCTGACCGGTTCCACTGAGGAGCCAGTGGGCCCGGCCAGCTTGATCGCCCAAGCCACTCGGGTCGTTCAGGTCGAACGAGACGCTGAAGGACTGACCGGCCGCGACGGTGGTTGGCGAAACGAGAACGTTCGTGATGGTGGGACCCGCCGTGTCGCTAGCGGCGACCCGTGGGGCGACGGCCAGGGCATAACCGGCGAGCCCGACGCCGAGGGCACACATGACCAGCGGCAGTGTTAGCGCCGAGAATCGAGGTGATTGCCGTAGGGCCTTGATATGCGCGTCAGATGAAACGTTGCGGGGCACGGGCTAATGGTACGCCTTCCTACTGGCCCACTCCTCTCCGCCCCCGCCGGCTGCCCGAGAAGACTAGCCTCTGAGCTTGCCCGCGATAACCAGGGGGATGCGTGCGAGGTCCACATTCTCCTGGTCGCCGCCGCCGGACAGGTCTTTAATCATCCCATTGCCGCCAGCCAGTTCGTCTTCGCCGATGATCACCGCGAACCTGGCCGATGACGCGTTTGCGCCACGCATCTGCGCCTTCATGGACTTCGCCGATTCGCCAACAATCGAGGCAATTCCGGCGCTGCGGAGACGGGAAGCGAGCGCGAACACGGCTGCGGACGCACCTTCGGCCTTGTTCACGATGTAGACGTCAGCCGCGGACGCCGCATCGAAGACCACCCCGCAACGCTGCATTTCGAGAATCATGCGTTCGATTCCGCTGCCGAATCCCATCCCCGGTGTGGGTGGTCCACCGAGGATTTCCATCAGTCCGTCATAGCGGCCGCCCCCACCGATCGTGCCCTGGGCGCGGGCGTCGGCGTCGGGGACGATTTCGAACACTGTGCGGTTGTAGTAATCGAGACCACGGACGAGGAGCGGGTCAATTGTCACGGGTATTTCCGTCGATTCGAGGGCTGCGAGCACAACCTCGTGGTGCGCCTGGGCCCCCGGGCTGAGTTGCTCGATGAGCTTGGGGGCATTCTCCTTGAATGACAGGTCACGCTCGTCCTTACTATCGAGCAGTCGCAGCGGGTTTCGCTCGAATCGGCGCTGGCTATCCTCCGAAAGTCTCTCCAGGTGGGGCCGGTAGTAATCCTTGAGCCTTTCTATGTACTCGCGGCGCGGCGTGATGTCGTCCAAAGAGCCAAGCCGAACGCTAATCCCGGTGATGCCGAGCATGCCGTAAAGCCGCCACAGCAGTGCGATAACTTCCGCATCCACCATCGCTTCCGTCGAGCCGAATATCTCGCAGTCGAACTGCGTGTGCTGCCGGTAGCGCCCCTTCTGTGGCCTGTCGTAGCGAAACATGTGGTGCGTGGTGTACAGCCGCACGGGTTGGGGCCAACTGGCCATGCCGTGCTCGAGGTAAGCGCGGCAGATGGCGGGCGTACCCTCCGGGGTGAGTGCCAGCTTCTCGCCACCGCGATCCTCGAACGCGTACATCTCCTTCTCGACGATGTCGGTGGTCTCGCCGCTTCCTTTTTCGAACACGCCGGCATATTCGAAGGCTGGCGTGTCGATTCGCCGGAATCCGTGAAGCCGTGTAACCACTCGGATCGCGTCGTTGACGGCCTGCCAATAAGGCTGCAGTTCGGGGAGCACGTCCTGCGTGCCGCGCGGCGCCTGGAATCGCGTGGTCATAGTGTTGGTTCTTCCGGCGAGGGGATGCATGGTAGGATAGGGTTCCACTCTCCCGAGGCAAAGAGGGTTCGCCGTTTGGCGGTACGCACTGAAGAGCCGATTAGTCAGGATGTCGGGTTCGACATCGTTCTGCAGCGTGCCGCGGAGTATCTGCCGGCCGACAGGCTAGACGGCGTCAGGCAGGCCTTCGAGTTCGCCGAGAAGTGCCACCAGGGACAGCTCCGCAAGACGGGCGATCCCTACATAACCCATCCGGTTTCGGTCGCCTACATGGTCGCGAACCTCGAACTGGATCATCAGGCGGTCATCGCCGCACTCCTCCACGACGTCCAGGAAGACTGCGGTATCGCCAACGAGACGCTCACTGAAATGTTCGGCGCCCGAGTGGGGCGCCTGGTGGACGGTTTAACGAAACTCGACAAACTCCCGATGAATGTTGGCGGGATCGATCCGGCGCGCGGAACAGCCCAGGCCGAGAATCTGCGCAAGATGTTCCTCGCAATGGCCGAGGATGTCTCCGTCGTTCTCATCAAACTCTGCGACCGCCTTCACAACATGCGTACGCTCTGGGCGTTTCCGGAGGAAAAACAACGGCGGATTGCTTTCGAAACACAGGAGATTTTCGCTCCTCTGGCAAACCGGCTTGGTGTCTGGCAAATCAAATGGGAGCTGGAAGACCTTGCCTTCCGCTATCTCGAGCCGGAAAGGTACCGTGAGATCGCTGAACTCCTCGCCTCCAAGCGCGTAACCCGCGAGCAGCACATCCAGGAGTCGTCGGAGCTACTAAAAGAGCACCTGGACGCAGCCAATATCGAGGCGGAAATCTCCGGGCGAGCAAAGCACATCGCCAGCATCTACCACAAGATGATGCGCTATTCCGAGCAGTCGAAAACGTTCGACCAAATTTACGACCTGCTCGCAATCCGCGTTTTCGTGGATTCCGTGTCGGAGTGCTATCACGCCCTTGGCATCGTGCACTCCATCTGGCGCCCGATTCCGGGCCAGTTCGATGACTACATCGGGAACCCGAAGGATTCCATGTACCAGTCGTTGCACACGACGGTTGTCGGGCCGCAGGGCCGGCCCCTGGAGATTCAGATCCGTACCCACGAAATGCACCGCGTGGCCGAATACGGCGTGGCCGCCCACTGGCGCTACAAAGACGGCGGCAAGCAATCCGGCAAGGATGAGGAGCGAATAGCCTGGCTTCGGCAACTGCTTGACTGGCAGAGGGACCTCGCCGGGGCCGACGACTTCGTCGAAAGCGTCAAGACCGACATCTTCCACGACCAGGTTTTCGTCTACACCCCGAAGGGCGACGTCCTCGACCTCCCCGCCGGGGCCACGCCGCTCGATTTTGCCTATCGCGTACACACAGACCTCGGGCACCAAACCGTCGGCGCCAAGGTCAACGGGCGAATGGTGTCGCTGAATTCGCAGCTGCGAAATGGCGATGTGGTGGATGTGATGCGCAGCAGGGCGAGCAAGGGCCCCTCGCGGGACTGGCTTAACAGCAACCTTGGCTATGTCCGCACCACACACTCCAAAGAGAAGATTCGCCAGTGGTTCCGAAAGCAGGAACGGGCGGAAAACATCGACCGCGGGCACGAACTCATCGAGAAGGAAATGCGACGGCTCGGCCTGGAACTCAGCGAACGGCAGGATCAGATCCTCGCGATCTTTTCCTACCCAACCTGGGAAGATTTCCTCGCTGCATTGGGGTATGGCGGCGTAAGCACCAGTTCCATCGCTCGGAAGATGGGCGCGCTCATCGCGGAAGAAGAGGCGGTCGCGGAACCGCCAACGCCGCTTCCCGAAAAGCTCGCGCCTGCCATGCTGGGCGGCCCGGGTATGCGGGTCACCGGTGTCGGCAATCTCCTTACGACCATGGCCCGCTGCTGTAATCCGCTTCCGGGTGACCAGATCGTCGGGTATGTGACTCGAACTCGGGGCGTAACGGTTCACCGAGCAGATTGCCACAACATCCTCAACGAGGACGAGCATGAGCGAATTGTGGAGGTCGAGTGGGGCTCGGTGGCGAAGCTGTATCCGGTCTCGGTGCGGATCGAAGCCTGGGACCGCGTGGGACTGTTGCGCGACATCACGACCATCCTGACTGAAGACAAGGTGAACATGGTCGGGGTGCGAACCGCCGAGAATGGCGACGGTTCCGTCAGCATCCAGGCCACCCTGGAAACGACCGGTATCGAGCAGCTATCGCGCCTGCTTTCGCGCATTGAGATCCTTCGGGGGGTGCGAACCGTAGACCGCGCACAGGACCGCAAGCGCCCAAAGGCAGCGGATCCGGCGCCAACTCGGCGTCTCGCCAAATAATCAGCTACGCAGCCCGCCGTCGCTGCGAGGAAATCCGATGCATCGTCGCGCGGCGCCGCGACTGTGTTTTGGGCTGGTACTTTCGGTTCGTGCCTACTTGTGGCCCCCGTGTCGCCAGGTACTCGGCGACCATGGCCGCGGAGATGGCGACTGCCGACCCGATGATGAAGAGGTCGAGGAGGATGGTGAGAAGCGGGTTGACCATGTGATGCGTACATCCGTTCGGAAAGTGCCCTGACAGTACCGAACGCACGTTCGCATGTCAACACAAATGTTCTAAACTCGTCAGTACATGTCGCGTTGTAAGTCCGGGGTATACTCCCGCCAACGAAAGGTGGGCGCAGGATGGCTCGTTCGCGTGGTTTCTTCGGTCCTTCGGAAGGAGCCCTTGAGTTCGGGAAGCAATACGCAGAGGTCCTTGGCGACTGGGGCGAGTTCTTCGCGGCCGGGAGCAAGCTTGTGGCGGCCAATGTAAAGCTCGGCGAGATGGCCCAGGACACCGCCAAAGAATGGGACCAGTGGGTTAAAGAAACGGCGAACGCGCCCTGGAACTGGATGAACCCGGATGTGATGCGCCGAATGATGGGTGCGGTGCCAAAACCCGAATAGGCCACCTACTCAATTCGAGCCCGGTACTGGATCGCTTCCGCCATGTGCGGCGTCTCGATGGACTGGCTGTCCGCGAGGTCGGCCACCGTGCGGGCAACTTTGAGCAGCCTGTGAAACGAGCGCGCCGAGAGATTCAGTCTTTCGACTGCCATCTTGAGCACACTTCCAGCGCCTTCGGTCATTTCGCGCTGGGCGAAGTCACGAACTTGTACGGGCGTCATTTCCCCGTTGGTATGACCAGCCGCCTTGCCACCGAAGCGAACAGCCTGAACAGCCCGAGCAGCGGCGACGCGGTGGCGCACGTCTTGCGACTTCTCTCCGCTCGATAGCCCCGCCAGCTTCTCGAATGGGACGCGCGGCACATCGACAAAGATGTCGATTCGGTCCATGAGTGGCCCGGAGAGCCTGCGTTGATACCTCGAGATAAGTTGCGGCGAGCAAACGCACTCACGG
>JANPDX010000719.1:0-1710 GCA_031431695.1 Dehalococcoidia bacterium | reverse complement strand
TCTGCCGGCACGTGAGCATTCGAAGTCGCGCCAGTGCGCATCGAGATGGGGTCGCTCATCGGTTCGGCCGTCATCTACTTCAGCCCTTCGCCCGGGAAGCTCACTGAGCGGCACGCGTCCATCAGAAAACCATCGGCGGCGCAACTGGCTTATCGCTCGCGACCAGAGCGGCTTCGGTCGCGAGGTTGGAGTCGGGAAGTTCCGGCAAGAGCGGCTCGGCCGGCAGGATGGCGCCCGAATCCAGCGACGTTTCGCGCAACTCGGTATTGAGCTTTGCCTGTTCGGTGCGCACGATCTGTTGAACGTCATCAACCTGGCCCTTGATCGTCTTGTACTGCTCGTCCAGGTAGTCAATCTCGTCCTTGAACTCGTCACGGACCGCCCGCGCGTATCCCTGCATCTGGCGCACGGCGCGGCCTATCTGGTATGCCATGCCCGGGAGCCGTTCCGGGCCCACGACCACAAGCAATAGCACCAGAACAAGCAGAAGTTCCTGGTAACCTATGCCCAGGAATTCCAAAGAAACCTCCCGCCGGACAGTACGTCCTCGCCAGGAGGACTACTTATCTTCGACGCCGTGATCTTTCAAATAGTCTACGGCGTCCTGCACGGTAGCGATCTTTTCTGCGTCTTCATCGCTGATCTCAAGCTCGCCGCCCTCCGAGAATTCCTCTTCAAGCGACATAATCAACTCGACCAGGTCGAGGGAGTCGGCGTTCAGGTCATCGACGAACGATGCCGCCGGTACGACTTCTTCCTCTTCAACTCCTAGCTGTTCGACGACGATGGCACGGACACGTTCGAATACTGTTGCCACGGTGGGGAGTACTCCTGGTTCATTGCGAATTGGATTTGTTTGGGGTGCCGCTTCCAGCGACTCGGAGAAGTTCGCCTGCGCGGCTTTGATACGTTCGCTTACCGTCCGGAGCACCCCGTTTACGAACGCCGGCGAACTGTCACCACCGTACCGGTGCGCCAGCTCCACAGCTTCGTTTACGACGGCCCCGACCGGCGCCGAATTATCTGTAAGCAGTTCCCATATTGCAAGCCGAAGGATGTTCCGGTCAACGATTGCCAGCGTGTCCACCGGGTACTCCGTTGCCGCGTCTTGAATGTATTCATCGAGCTCATAGTGGCGGTCGATAACTCCCGCGACGATCGTCCGGCCGTATCTTCCGGGGCGAGCCTTGCCTACCGCTGCGTCATGCTTGATCGCTTCCGTCAGCTGGCGTTCGAACGCGTCCGCGGCGGAGTGCTCCGACGTTTCCGATTCATAGAGGGACTTGAGCGCTATCTGGCGCACTTGACGCATGGGGTTCTGGCTCACGCCATCACCATACCGCCATCTACGTGAATGCACTGGCCCGTGATGTAACTCGCCCCGTCGCTCGCCAGGAAGGCCACCAGCGGCGCCACTTCCTCCGGGCTCGCGATCCGTCCGAGCGGTATCTGGCCCATCACCGCCGTGATCGCCTGCTCAGTCATCCCCGCGATGATATCGGTCTGGATGAACCCCGGGGCCACCGCGTTGCATGTGATCCCACGTGAAGCCACTTCGCGCGCGACCGAGCGCGTGAACCCGATTACGCCGGCTTTCGCCGCCGCATAGTTCGCCTGGCCGGCGTTACCCATCACGCCCACCACGCTGGTGATGTTGATAATCCGTCCGCCCCTTGCTCGCAGCATCGGGCGCATCGCCGCCTTCGTCAC
>JANPDX010000718.1:0-2602 GCA_031431695.1 Dehalococcoidia bacterium | reverse complement strand
ACCGCAACCAGCATCATGGCCTGTGGCGCGACGCCTGTTTTCGTCGACGTTGACCCCTTCGACTTCAACCTCGACCCGGACAAAGTCGAGGCAGCGATTACCGAAAAGACGAAGGCAGTCATGCCCGTCCACATCTTCGGCCACCCCGCCCGCATAGCCGAACTCGCGCAGCTTTGCGAAGACAACGACCTGGCACTCGTGGAAGACGCCGCCCAGGCGCATGGTGCAGAACATGACGGTAAGCGAGTCGGCTCGTTCGGGACCGGCTGCTTCAGCTTCTACCCCACGAAGAACATGACCACGGGAGAGGGCGGCATCATCACCACCGACGACGACGAAGTCGCCCGGCTCTGTCGCATCATTCGCAACCACGGCCAGGAAGTGCGCTACAAGCACGATTACTTCGGCCTGAACTGGCGCATGCAGGACCTCAATGCGGCGATCGGCCTCGTGCAGATGGACTACATCGAAGATTGGAACCTGGCCCGCATTGCCAACGCCGAAAAGCTTGCCTCCCTCATTCGTTCGGTCGAGACACCCCGCGTCCGCGAAGGCGATCGCCACGTCTTCCATCAGTTCACTATCCGCGTCCCCGGCGACCGCGACGCCTTCCAGGCGAAGCTCCTTGAATCCGGAATCGGCAGCGCGGTCCACTACCCCATCCCGATCCATCGCCAGCCAATCATGGAGAAGATGGGCCTATCCGATTGCGATTGCCCGGTAGCTGAAGCCGCCTCCGAGCGCGTCCTTTCGCTCCCCGTCCACCCGTCGCTCGGCCCAGAAGACGTCGAGTATATCGCCAGCGTGGTGAACCGCCTCACGTAGTTGCGGGCATGGCGTGCCAGCGAGGCGTGACTACCAGGCCATCTCTTTCCCCGTCGGGAAACATTTCAGGCTTCGGACGCTTTGGTTCCGGTCTGTCAGTTTCGGGCAGACGAGCAGCGGTACGGTGGTTGTATGAAGACATATCTGTTCGCCATGCTCGTCCTAATCGGGGCGACGATGGCACTCACAACATCGGCCTCCGCACAGGCACCTCCGACTCCGGTGACAGCCACACGTACATCCGTCCCGGGCCACCCGCTCCAAGTACGTTTTGGTGCTACCCCGGCATCGGAACAGAGCCTGGCTCTTCCGAACACAGCGGGGCTTGCAGCCTACTCTGACGCCCAAACAATGCGCAGCCAGTTGGGTGTCGCCGTACCCGCCGCCCTGCCCGGCTTCTATGTGAAGTCCGCAGAAGGCTCGGGCCGTGCCGAGCGTTTCTCTGCCACCGTGTTCTTCGCGGAGTCTACAGGCACGAAAACGGTCAAAGTCGCAGCCTGGACGAAAACGGGTGACTTCCTGATCGCCGTGCCAGCCAATAGCCCCGTCACTGAAGTCACGCAAACGACCGTCGGTGGACTTTCCGCGCTTACGCTCATGCCAACTCCAGCAGTGGCGGGCGGTATTGGACCGAGGACGGTGTACCTGACAGACGGCCGGACAGTCTGGCTCCTGGAGATTGATGGGTTCTCGGACAACGCGTCAGCCATGAAGCTGGTTGAAACCGTCGCTCGAATCGTCACAACGCCCGGAGCACCGGCCACCGGAACCAGCATGAACGCTGACCGTTCTGGCTCTCCGACCGAGGCTCTCTACCTCGTGCTTGGCGCCGCACTTGTCGTCGTGTCCGCGGCAACGTGGCTCCGGAGTCGCCAACGCTGATTTCGGGGCGGGGCATGAGCGCTCGCCTTTCGTCTCCCCATCCAACGCGATACCCTCAGTACCAATGACACGAACCCTTCGCGCCGCCGTTATCGGCCTCGGTTCCATGGGCGCCAACCACGCCCGAGTCCTCTCCGATACGCCCGGCATCGAACTCGTCGCCGTCGCTGACGCCAACCCGGCCGCTGTTAGCAAAGCCATCGCTGGCCGGCCAATCCCTGGCTTCCCAGATGCGGCCTCGCTTCTCCGCGAAACCAAACTGGATATGGTCTCGATCGTCGTCCCGACGCAACTTCACGAAGAGATCGCGTTGCAGGTCATCGCCGCGGGCGCGAACGTCCTCGTCGAGAAGCCTATCGCGGCCACACTCGCCGCCGCGCAGAGGATTGCGCGCGCCGCGAAAGACGCTGGCGTCATCCTGACGGTCGGCCACATCGAACGCTTTAATCCGGCCGTGCAGGAACTTAAACGCCGCCTCGACGACGGCCAGGGCGGGCCAGTCCTCCAGATGCGCGCCCGCCGTGTCGGGCCGTTCCCGCACCGCATCCGGGATGTCGGGGTGATCCATGACCTTGGGCCGCACGACATCGACATCATGCGCTACCTCCTTGGCGACGAAATCGAGCGCGTCTACGCCGAATCCCGTAGCCACATCGCAACGGGCAACGAAGACATGTTCTCAGGCCTCATCCGCTTCCGTGGCGGCGCCATGGGCTCACTCGACATCAATTGGCTCACCCCGACCAAGGAACGCTCCCTGACCGTCCTGTGCGAAAAGGGCATGTTCGTCGTCGACTACGCCGCCCAATCGCTCGCCTTCTACGAAAACTTCGATGCCACAGCGCGCGAGGGACGCTACGCCAGCGTCACCGAAGGCCCGATGACCCGCTATCCC
>JANPDX010000717.1:0-17122 GCA_031431695.1 Dehalococcoidia bacterium | reverse complement strand
GATGTCGGAAGAGAACGTGAAGCTCGGGTTGAGCCAGCCATGGGTTTCGTTGGGTTCGGACTCGGCGTCGACGGCGGCAGAGGGCGTATTCATGACGCGCTCCACGCATCCGCGAGCCTACGGGAACTTCGCCCGATTCCTGGGCAAGTATGTGCGAGACGAGGGGCTGATGACGGTCGGCGAGGGAATTCGGCGGCTGACGCGGCTGCCTGCTGACAACCTTGGCCTCGACCGGCGCGGACGGCTGGAGGAGGGCTGTTTCGCGGACGTGGTTGTTTTCGACCCGGCAACGATCATCGACAGAGCGACGTACGACGAGCCGCAACAGTACGCCTCGGGGGTGCGTGATGTGGTTGTGAACGGGGTAGTGAACTTGCGTGACGGGAAGCACACGGGGCGGTTTAGCGGGCGGGCGGTGTGGGGGCCGGGACGGCGGTAGGGGTCGAAGGATTTAGGTGTTCTGTGGTGATCCGGCCTCCCTTACGGTCGGGGCTATGGCGCTCCTGGGGAGTCGACTTCCGGCGGTTCGCGGGGGCGAGCGAGCGCTTCCGCACTCGCCTCTGATGTGTGGGCGTGTTGGGCGAAGGGTGGTTGGCGGCATGGCCGTCCTTCCTCGGAAGGACCCACGAAGGGGCGCAACTACAGGGTGGCGGCGCGGTAGCGTTCGAGCAGGCGGTTGAGTTCGGCTTCGGGGGCACGGTACCAGGCTGGCGCGAAGACGCGGTGGACCGTCCAGCCCATGCGCTGGAGGCAGCCGCCGCGCCCAAGGTCACGGTCGCGCGCGGCGGGCGCACCGGAATATGTGGGGCCATCGCATTCGATGGCGAGGACGAAGCGCTCCGGGTCATCCGGGTGACGTACGCCAATATCGACCTGGTAACCACCGACGCCGACTCTCGGGACACAGTCGAGGCCATTTGCGGTGAGTTGCTGGATGAGGACCTGTTCGAACGCTGAGAGGGACGAGGGCGATTGGGTCGCAACCTGTGGCAGGGACGAGGGGCCGCGTTCGGCGTAATCGAGGTAGTCCCGAAGGCGCAAGGCGCCGGTCGAACTTGTCCTTGCGGGATCGATGTCGCTGGCGCGAATGCTGGTTACCAGGACCGTTTTCCATTTGGCGCGAGTGATGGCGACGTTGAGGCGGCGTTCGCCCTTCTCCTGGCCGAGGGGGCCGAAGTTCATGAAGAGCTTGCCCGACGAATCCTTGCCGTAACCGACGCTGAGGAGCATGACGTCGGACTCATCGCCCTGGACGGTTTCGAGGTTGCGGACGAGACCGCCGCCATCGACCCATGCGCGTAGTAGGGGATCGATGAGGGCAGCCGATTCGACTTGTTCGAGGATTTCCGACTGCTGGGCGAGCGACATGGCCGTGATCGCAACCTGGCGTTTGCCCTGGGAGGCCTGGAGTTCAGAACGCAAGATCTCGACGACTCGGCCTGCCTCGGCCGGGTTCGCGCGACTGTCTCCGCGACCGTAGACCGCATCCGCGACCCATTCGAATCGGACGCCGGATTCGGGCCTGGTGCCCCAGGCGTCAGGGAATGCGATGAGCCGGCCATCGTAGAAATGAACGTTGGAGAAGGCGATCAGCGACTCGTCGCGGGAACGATAGTGCGCTCGGAGCATGGTGGAAGGGAGGATGGGGGCGGCTTCATCGAGGATGCTCTCGAAGACGATTTCCTCATCATCAGAATCATTGGCAGCGACGCCGATCTCCTTGTTGAAGAAGTTCGTTGGCGGCATCTGCTTCGAATCGCCGACGATGATGGCCTGCCGGGCGAGGCTGAGCGCAACCACCATGTCCGGGGTGGGAATCATACTGGCTTCATCGACGATGACGGTGTCGAACTGGTAGGCGCCGGAATCACCGTGACACACGTACTGGGCGGCGGCGAGCGGGCTCATCAGGAGGCACGGCTTAAGGAGTTGCACGGCTTCGCGGCTGTTACCGAGCATGGAGCGGAGGGCTGGCCGCCGCTTCGCCCGAGCGTATTTCACGAGTGGAGCCATGGCCGGGTGGTTGGAGCTTCGCGGACGGCGCGAGCGCACTTCGCTGAGGACGGCGGTGCGGGCCCAGCCGATCATTTCTGCATCGAGACGGGCAAACGAATCCGTGAGGCGGCTGTACTGGTCGGGGCTGAGGGCGAGGTCTGCCTGCGCGGCCTGGTGCGCCCACCCTCCATAAACGGTCGCGAGCATGACGGTGGCGAGCCGGCCATGAGACGACGTATCGGCAAGGACGGTGGAGACGGGCTCGCGCATTTCGAGCGGAGACAGGGTCGCGAGCACGGCGGCCATCGCGGTGAGGGTGCTGAATTGGGGAAGCCCCGGAAGCAGCGCTTTCGACCATGCGCTCAGCACGGCGACGGACGCCTGGGTGGGCGCGCCCGGTCCAAAAGCCTCGGAGGCGACGAGCGCGGAGTCTTTCGCCTGCAGCAAGATGGCGTCGAGGGAACGAGCCAACTCGCCCTCCGTACGGGGTTCGGTGTAACCATCGGCGATGTAGCGCTTGAACTTGCCTCGAAGCCGGTAGAAGCGCGGGTTCAGGAATCTTAGAAGCGACTTCGACGTGGCCCGGTACCTGGTAACGTTTTCAAGGCGCGCCGAGAGTGCTTCCAGTCCCTCCAGCGTTAGCGACGACGTGGGTGGGAGTGACGGGCCGAACAAAGGCGCGACCAGTTCGCTGGCACTCGCTTCGAGGGCGGCGAGCGCTTCCAGCGCTGTCCGCAGCCGGAGGTGGGCCGATTCGTCGGAAGAAGTCCACCGCAGGTTCGCCCAGGGGCCGGCGAGCAGGGAGAGATCCTCGGCTGAGAAGGCGTCCAGCGCACGGCAGGCATCGAGAACATCGTCCAACCAGAAGCGGCTCTTGCCAGCGATGAGCGGAATCGAGATGTTCTCGCGACGATCGGGGGCGAGTTGGATAGCCTTGCCGATGATCTCGAAGGCATTGGTCCAGCCGCCTTCGCCCACGGGCCGCGAAATCGAGTCGGCGTAGGTGTTGAGGCGCTGGCGGAGTTCGCCATAGCGAGCGGGAAGGCCCTGGTCGGGCTGTGGTGGCGGGGGCCCGGCATCCAGGGTATCGACGATTTCCTTGATCACCTGGGCCTTGGCATCGGCGCGGCTGGAAGCGCCAGCATTCGATGCAAGATGAAGGCAGGCTTCGCCGAGCCCGGCCTTCTGGAGGTTTTCGAGCACGACCTCGCGCGCGACTCGTTTTTCGGCAACGAAGAGCACGCGCTTGCCCTGGGCCATCAGTTCGGCGGCGATGTTCGTGATGGTCTGGCTCTTCCCCGTGCCGGGAGGGCCTTCGATAACGAAGGAGCCGCCGGCAGCGGCAAGGGCGACGGCCTCCAGCTGGTAGGCGTCGGCATCGACGACGGTGCGAAGGATTCCGGGCGCGAACCGGTCATCCAGCCGGCCGGACACTGGTTCGTCCAATTCGGGGATGGCGTCTTCGCCGGCGAGCGCGCGAAGCACGGGATGTGCCGCGAGGCGGGCGAGCGAACGGTCGATCTCATCGACCATCGCGAGCTTGGCAAAGGCGAAGACATCGATCACCGCCCCATCAACGACGACCGACCATCCCGGCTGTTTTGCGATGGCCTCGCGAACCCGTTCGAGGAAGGCAGCAAGGGTGGCGTAAAGGGGTTCGCCTTCTTCGTCTTCGAGCTTCGGAAGGCGGATGCCCATTTGCGCGAGCAGCAGGTACGCGAGCGACGGGTTCACTTCGGGCGGGTCATCGGCCGAGGCATGGACAACTACCGTCTTCTCCTGGCGGTTATAGACCACATCCACAGGCACGAGGACGAGCGGCGAACGGAGGACGTGCGCCTCGGCATCGATCCACTCCAACCAGCCCAGGGCAAGGAAGAGGACATGGATACCCTGCTCGCGGTCAGCAAGCCTGGCACGGTCGGCAAGACGGGATGCGGAGGCGAAGGCTGCGAAGACACGCTCGTCGCTCATCGGGTCCGGAGCATCCGGGGCGAAATTGCGGGCGCTGAACGAAGTCGAGCCCTCGGCGACGACGAAGGTCTCCCAGAGGTCTTCCGGCTGGGCGGGGACTGGCAACGATGCCCGGGCAGGCTTGTAGTTGATGGCTCGGTTCCGCCGCGTCACATCCAGGAGGTCGCGTTTCCACTGTTCGGCCTTGCGGCGGAAAGCGTCCGAGATGGGGATCGCGGCGACAACGGGCTCTGACGGCCGCTGATTTTCGTCCGGGTGAGTGAAGCCGAAGTTTACGACTGGTTCCTTGAATTCTCGTGCCACGCGGAGATGGTAGCAGCGTGAGCGTTGCGGCCGGGTTAGCGGGGCCAACGCCAGGCGGCGACGTTGGCCGGGACGATGGCAATGAGGGGCGCTGATTCGAGGTCCATCGCGCCGTACTGGCGATACCTTTTTCGAAGTGCCACCAGTGCGAGCGCAGCGGAATCGCCGCGAGCCAGGACTTCGGCCTCCCCATCCACACGGACCCAGGCGAGCTGAGTCCAATCGTCGTCGTAGTGGTCGAAAAGCAACGAGACTCGCGGGTCACTTTCGATATTGCGGATGCGGGCGAGATTCGTGGACGACTTGGGTTTTTCATCGACGGGAATGAAGATGCGGCCTTCGCTGAACGCATAGCAGACGGGCACAAGGTGGGGCTGCCCCGATGGCCCGATCGTCGCCAGGCGGGCGACTCGAAGTTCATCGACCAGTGCCGATTGCCACGGCTCGAGAGTTGGCACGCGGGGAATGATAGAGGCAGCGCGACCGCACCGCAGCGGAAGGCGGGACGCATATCTCGTGCGGCGCGCGTTTTGTAGAGTTGGATGCGATGACGCGAACGGTGCTGGCGGCTGACTTCGGCGGGACGCATCTGCGCGCGGCGATTGTCGATGAAGACGGCCGAATGCTGCATCGGGTTGACCATGCGACACCGGGCGAGGGGACGCCGCAGAGCATCATCGAACAGGTGGTGGAGTTGCTGGCGGTGACGGCCGCGAAGGGCCACGCACCGATTTCGGCGGTGTGCATTGCTACCGCGGGATTGATCAACGCCGACGAGGGCAAGGTAATCCTCGCGCCGAACATCCCCGGGTTCCGAAACCTGGTGCTGACTACTCCCGTGGCAGCGCGGCTTGGCATTCCCGCATTCATCGAAAACGACGCCAGCGCGGCCGCCCTCGGGGAGTTCCGCTTCGGGGCCGGGCGGGGTACGCGTCATTTGCTCCACGCAACGCTGGGCACCGGTATCGGCGGCGGCATCGTCATCGATGGCATGCTGTACCGCGGCGCCCGAGGGCTGGCCGGAGAAATCGGACACATCATCCTGAATCCGGCGGGGCCGAAGTGTACCTGCGGTTCGCGTGGCTGCCTGGAGGCGATGGTCAGCGGTGTGGCGTTCGCCGGGCGAGCGCGCCGGATCATCGAGCAGGGCAAGTCGCAGGTGCTCAAAGAAGCCGTGGGAGATGGCGAGGCGACGGCCGCGCATCTCTATGCGGCGGCGCTCGGGGGCGATGCTCTTTGCGAAGCGGAGATTCGAAACGGGGGACACCTGCTGGGGCTCGGATTGGGCAGCCTGGTGAACGTGTTGAACCCGGACGCGGTGACGCTAAGCGGCGGACTGCTGGCCATGGGCGAGATGCTTGTGGAACCGATGAAGCAGGCGATGTATTCGCTGGCCTATGGGCCGGCCGCGGGGACACTCGTGCGGTTGAGCACGCTTGGCGAAGATGCCGGCCTGCTGGGGGCGGCGGCCGTCGCGTTCGAACGGCTCGACAGCCCGGCGGGCTCCTGATCGTCCTCAGGCGGCGGTGAAGTAGTAGAGAGAGATTCCGGATCCACAGGGGGAAATGCGTAGGCACCCCCAAAACCAGATTTTGCAGACCGTTTACGCAGAATAGGGAGTATCCCGGTCGTTCGATTCCCCGGCCCAGCCGTAACGTCAGTGGTGGTGGCCCCCGGGAGAATGTGTGACTCACAACATCACTCGGGCACTCTGCGCGGTCTTCGCATTGGGTGTCCTCGCGTGGACCGCTGCCGCGCCCCCGGCGGCCAAAGCGTTAAGCAACTGCGACGTTCCCGACGTATCGGTCGATGCCGAGGAGCAGGCTTTCCTGCAACTCATCAACGCCTATCGCGCGGAACGCAAACTGAGCCCCCTGGCGATCGAGGCTTCGCTGACGCGAGCGGCGGCGTGGATGGCGAACGACCTGGCCGGACGGGGTACGTTCGGGCACACGGATTCGCTCGGAAGGAGCCCCTGGAAGCGCATGCCGGATTGCGGCGTGGTGTTGCCGGGTGGCGAGAACCTCGCGGCTGGGACGGACTATTCAAGCGCGCAGGACGCGTTGAACGCCTGGATCAGTTCCGGTTCGCATCGCGAGGTGATGCTGACCGGTGAGTTCAAAACGATTGGCATCGCGAGGATCTATCGAGAGGGCTCAACCTACGGCTGGTACTGGGTAACCGACTTCGGATATGGACGCGAGGAATCTACAACCGTGGCCACCACCACTCCCGCTCCTGTTCCGACTACGGCACCCCCAGCAGCGGCCGCGATATCGGCGCCCGCGCCAGTTCCAACGCGGCGGACGCTCTCGCTTGGGGAGGGCCTGACGCTCATGACCTGGGACGGCGGGTATGTGTCGTTGGACTCGGCCTTTGGGCCGGTCGCGAACTGGGTTTCGATGGTTTATGTCTTCGACCGGGGCACGGAGGAATGGCTGCGCTGGGGCCCGGCGCTGGACCCGGCCATGCGAACGCTCACGGAGCTTCGCGCCGGAGTGCAGTACTGGGTGATCGCGACGCGCGGTTTCGAAGTGGCGCTGGACTAACGGCGTTTGCGGTTGGCGCGGTGCGATTTGGCGGCGTCTTGCATCTGCTTCAAGCGCTTGCTGATGGCGTTCGGCTCGACGGTCAGGAGGCCGCGGCCCTGGACGCGCATACGGCGGCGCTTGACATCGAGTTTCCTGGCGCGGTCTTCCCATGACATATCAATCGTGGTGGTTGGCGTGAATCACGCCGAGGTGTTCGTCGAGGTGCTCGACCATGTCGTGCAGTTCCTGGACTTTCGCGTCGAGTTCGTTCAGGCGTTCCCATTCGGGGTCCGGGAGCCGCTGGATTGCCCCGTTCGAATCATCATGGAAGGCAACGATGTGACCGGGCACGCCGATGACGGTGGCGTTCGGCGGGACGTTCGTGACGACGACGGAGCCAGCGCCGATGCGGGCGTTCTCTCCGATTTCAATGCCGCCAATGACCTTTGCGCCGGCGCCAACGACGACGCGGTCACGGAGGGTGGGATGGCGCTTGATGCGCAGGGTGCTGGTGCCGCCGAGCGTCACGCCCTGGTAGAGCATCACATCGTCGCCGATCTCGGCGGTCTCGCCGATGACGACGCCCATGCCGTGGTCGATGAAGAAACGATGGCCGATGGTCGCGCCGGGATGGATTTCGATGCCGGTAACGAACCGAGCGAAGTGCATGATTCCGCGGGGTAGGAGGGGGACATTTCGGCTGTGCAGGGCGTGAGCCGCACGGTGCGCGAGGCGGACGTGGAAGCCGGGGTAGAAGAGTGCGACCTCGGCGGCGTTGCGCGCGGCAGGGTCGCGCTCCATGGCCGCGCGGATGTCGTCGCGAATGTCTTCGAACAAAGGCATACCGACACCTTAGCGTCTTGGCGGAACGTGAGTCATCTCGATCGGGTTCCGGTGGACTACGATGGGTGAGTGAGTGAAATGCGCCGGCGCGTGATATTCGTGGTTTCGTTGCCCGAGCGGTTCGGGAGGGCGCTGTTCGCTGGCGTCTTCGGAGGTGTGCATGAGACGGCGCAGGTGGTGCTCCCGCGGCTCGTGCGAAGGTCCCGGCTTTACGAGGTAACGGCGAAGAACATGCTCAGAATTGGCATCGAGCTGGTAGGGCGGGTGGAGGCGCCAGCAACTGAAGACGGCGGACAAGCACCGGGCGCGGGGAAGCTCGCTATCAAGAAGGCCGCAGGCAACGTGGTCGAGTTCGGGTCGATCGCCGCGTTCGGGTTTTCACCGCTGTGGCTGCTTGCGGCGGCCTCGGACATCCTGAACGGATCGAAGACGTACCTGGCGGCGCTGGAAATTGAACTGGCCAGGGCCGGGGTGGTGGCCGAAGGGACGCACTTCGGGACGATGGACGACCTTCTTGGTGCTCTTGAAGGCACGACGGGTACGACTGCCAACCTGATTGATCTGCCACCGCTCGAATTGAAGGAACTGCGGGCATCGATTTCGGAACTGCGCCGTGATGCAACGAGCCTGCCGAGCGCGAAGGAACTCGCCGCACTCTTCGACGGCCTGGTGCGGACGGCGCGGCTGGAAGACCGCTCATTGTTGGATGTATCGACCGGGATTGGCCTGGCGTTCCTGACCTCGGCAAAGAACGTTGGCCGGGACCATGTAATCGCGCCGTACCGCGAGGATTGGCGACCGGTGCGGGATGAAGGCTTCGGTAGCTATGCGACGCGCGTTTCCGGGCCTTACCGCGAAGCGATGTCCGGGCACTTCGACCCCGCGAGGGAGAGCTGGACCGAACGCGGCGTGCGCGGCCTGCGACCGCGGCGCTGGTGGGCGCGGCTGCGGGGCCCTCACCCCCCGGCCCCCTCTCCCGACTCTGCGGGAGAGGGGGAGGAGCGAACGAGGTGACAATCGGTTCGGGAGCGGGGAACGGGTGACGGAGCACGGGGGAGCTGAGAGGACCGTCGCTACGCCAGTTCGTGCTCTTCGCGGCCGCCCGCATCGGGGACACCATTGAGGCGCGCGGGAAGCCAATCGGAGAGCAACTCGTCGATTTGCTCCTTGGCCTGGATGAGCGAGTGGCCGGCTTCGGCGAAAAGGACGATGCGTTTGGGTTCGAGGGCCCGGCGGTAGATGTCCTCGCTTGCCTCGTGGCTGAGGATCGTGTCGGCCATGCCGTGAACGAGGAGCAGGGGCTTGTTCAGGTTTTCGACCTGGCGGGTGCCGTGGAGCTGTGGGGAAAGAGAGGCGACGCCGCGGACAGAATCATGGAGTTCGCCGGCCCTGATGACCACGGCGCCGCCGAAGCTGTGGCCGACAAGGGCGAGATCGGTGGCGCCGATGCCTTTCATGAACGAGCAGCCGGCTAGAGCATCGAGGACGCACTCTTCGAAATCGTTCGGTTTTCGATATTCCAGCCGAAGGACCGTCACCTTCGCGGCGGCAAGGAGCAGCGGGAGGCGGGAGTAGAGACTCGCGGCTGGACCTTCGAGGCCACCCATGGCGCCGCCGACACAGATGACGGCGGTGGTCCCGGCTTCAACGGGGTGAAGGATGCCGGTGATTGGGCCGCGCGTGGTCTCGAGCACGACGCTGAGAGCCCCGGAATCGTCGAGGGGCTGGGCGCCTACGCGGAGCACGCGAAGGTCGAGGTCTTGGGCGGGTTCTTCCGGCTCGTCCCACATGTTTCCAGGCACGTTTGTACTATACGGTGAGAACGCGGGCGCCGGATTCATGATTCACGTGACATTAAGTTCCCGTAATGGAATTGGCTGCTAGCATGCGCGCAAACTTGGCGAGGCGGGGCGGGGCCACATCGCTTCAAGGGAACTTTCAGGGAGGTAGCCACTCAGCATGTGCGGCATTTCTGGCATTCTGCGCGCTGATGGCGAACCGGTACCCCCGGGTTTAATCGATGCGATGGTGGCGACCCTCCGGCACCGGGGGCCGGACGGTGCGGGATCCTACTTTGGGCCGGGAGTGGCATTCGGGCACACGCGGCTGGCGATTATTGACCTCTCCGCGGCTTCGGATCAGCCCTTCATTGACGAGGCTGCCGGGCTGGCGTTGAGTTTCAACGGCGAGATTTACAACTACATCGAACTCCGGGAGGAGTTGAAGAAGCTCGGCCACTCGTTTCGATCGGCGGGGGACACGGAAGTACTCCTGCGCGCGTACCAGCAGTGGGGCGCCGATTGCCTGCCGAAGCTCAACGGCATGTTCGCATTCGCCTTGTGGGATAACAAAAAGCGTTCGCTGCTGCTGGCGCGGGATCGTTTTGGCGAGAAGCCGCTGTACATCGCGCGGTCGCCAAAGGGACTGATCTTCGCGAGCGAGATGAAAGCCATTCTGGCCATACGTCCCGAACTTCGTGAAGCGAACCGCCGGGCGATTTACCGGTACCTGGCACGCGGTGACCTCGACCTCGATCACGAGAGTTTCTTCGAGGGGATCGAGAGTTTGCCGGGCGGTTCGTATCTGTTGCTGGATGAGCGCGGCCACGGGGAAGCGAAGCGCTACTGGGAGCCCTCGGCCAGCCACGTCCCCGGGAACCGGGGCGACGCGATCGAGCGCTTCCGCGAACTGCTGTTCGACAGCGTTCGGTTACGGTTACGCAGCGACGTGCCGGTAGGCAGCAGCCTGAGCGGCGGCATCGATTCCTCGAGCATAGTTTCGACGATCCACGCCGAAAAAACCGCGCAGTGGGTGCACCAGAAGACGTTCAGCGCGCGATTCCATTCGAAGGCGCATGACGAGGGCCGGTTCATCAAGATCGTCACGCATCGGGTTGAGGCCGACACGCACGACGTGTGGGTTGAACCGGAGAAATTCATCGACGAGTTCGAAGTTCTTCAGTATCACCAGGAAGAGCCCATGGCCAGCGCGAGCCCGTTCGCGCAGTGGCTCGTGATGCGGCTAGCCAGGGAGAATGACACGACGGTGCTGCTCGACGGACAGGGCGCCGACGAGATCCTGGCCGGGTACGACCAGGCCCATGGCATGTTCCTCGCTCATTGGCTGCGCCGGGGCAGGTTGGACAAGATTGTCCGCGAAATCACGCACTATGGACGCCGCTACCATGCGATTCGCGAGCCAGCGCTGTTCGCGGCGTATTACTCGCTTCCCGAACGAATGCGCGACGGCCTGGTTGAGCGGTATTACCGGTCGTCCACGGTGGTCTCGGCGGCGCTTCACGAAGAGTTCGCACCGTCGCATGTGGAGGCGTCCAAGCCTTTTGGCGACCGGCTGCGCAATGAACTGGTGCGATGGCAAACAACGACGCAGTTGCCGGAATTCTTGCGCTATGCCGACCGCAACAGCATGGCATTCAGCCGTGAGGTGCGGTTGCCATTCCTTGACCACCGGCTTGTGGAGTTTTGCGCCGGGCTGCCGCCGGACCTGCTGCTGAGCAAAGCGACGACCAAGGTGATCCTGCGTGAATCGATGCGTGGGATAGTGCCCGACACTATCCTCGACCGAAAAGACAAGCTGGCTTATGCGCCTCCCCAGCGGGAGTGGAATCACGGGCCGCTGAGACCGTGGGTTGTGAACATGCTGCAGAAGGCGGCGAAGCGGACCGAACTCTTCAACGCGGAGACGGTTGCGAGCATTCAGGCGCGATTTGAGGCGGGCGGCGACGACACCCTGGCGTGGCGAGTTGCCAGCACAGAGGCGTGGTACGAGACCATGATCGAGCGGCCGCGCACGATTGATGCCGCGCGTACGGAAATAAGCCCAATAAGCTGGTAACCTCGCATGTTGCAGGGACCCGGTTGAAACCTCCGCGGCGGTTGAACGGCGCGTTTGGCGTTCCGGCTTTAGCAGATTTGCATTCGTTCTGAGAGGAAGACAGCAAGATGGCAATTTCATTCGAAGGCCAGGTCGCACTGGTAACGGGCGCGGGAGCCGGGCTTGGTCGCGCCTATGCGATGGACCTCGCGGCTCGTGGAGCCAGGGTTGTGGTCAATGACCTTGGCGGCGATCCGCACGGCCAGGGCGAGAACCGGGCGGCGGCCCAAAAAGTGGTTGACGAGATCAAGGCGGCGGGCGGCGAAGCTACCCCCAACTACGACTCGGTGGCGGACTACGATGGCGGCTTCAACATGGTGAAGACGGCGATCGACACCTACGGCCGCTTGGACGTGGTGATCTGCAATGCGGGCATCTTGCGCGACGTGGCTTTCCACAACATGAGCGAAGACGACTGGGACAAAGTGTTCGCGGTCCATATCAAGGGCTCGTTCACCGTGTTGCGGGCGGCCTGGCCAGTGTTCCGCCAGCAGTCCTACGGGCGGGTCATCCTGACGACGTCGTCTTCGGGGATTTACGGGCAGTTTGGCCAGGCGAACTACGGGGCAGCGAAGACGGCGATGATCGGCATGATGAACGTGCTCAAGCAGGAAGGGGCGAAGTACAACGTCAACGTCAACATCGTCGCCCCGGTGGCGGGGACGCGGCTTACGCAGTCGGTGATGCCACAGGAGATGGTTGATAAGTTGAAGCCAGAGCTTGTCGCCCCGGCAGTGGTGTACATGGCCTCGAACGAGTGCCAGGACAGCGGCCTCATCATCGAAGCGGGCGCCGGGAACTTCAACCGCGCCACGATCGTTAAAGGCCCGGGTGTGCAGCCGGGCATGAACGAGGTGCAGACGGCGGAGTGGTGCCAGGCGAACTGGGCGGGCATTACCAGCCTGGAAGGGGCGGAGCCCATGTGGCGGACCGGCCAGACACTGAAGGCGTATCTCGCGGAGAAGGCAAAGGCCTGATCGGGCGTGACCCAGTCGCTCCGCCTCTCCGTCTTGGCGAGAGAGGCGGAGGAAACGCATCGAGGGAGGCAGACTGCCTCCCTCGATTTTGTTGGCGGAGATTGAACGTGAACTAGCCGGCGTTGCGGTTCCTGCCGCGAGCCTCTTTATAGGCCTCGGCGAAGTCCTTCATTTCGCCCTCCGGGTAGTAGTCCTTCACTATCGAATCGCGCAGTGCCCGCGAATCCAGGGCGGCGCCGCCACGCTGGCCGGGGCCGTGAGCGGCTCGATGACGTTCAGTCGCGACATCGCCACCGGCGACGCTGAGGAAGTCGAGTGGGCCGCGGAAACGCGCCGAATCGTATTCGACGGCGTTGACCTCGACGCCAACATAGAGCGGCACCTTCACTTGAGAGATGGACTTCAGCGGCCGGTTACTGACGGCGAGCGAGAGGCGGTCGGAATAGAGTTCGGCCTGGCGGCCACTGCACTGGAGCAGAATGACGCCGAAGGTCGCCTCATCGATGCGGGCGATGTAGTCAGAGGCGCGTGTGATCCGTGCCAGGGTCTCGACGACGTGGGCGGTTGCGAGGCGGGCGGTCCCGGCGCCCCATGAGGCCTTCATTTCTTCAAACTGGCTGATGCGGATGATCGCCAGGGTAAGCGGGTGTGAATACCGCTCGGAGCGGGCGATGTCCCTGGAGAGCGTATCGATGAGCTGGGCGCGATGCGCAAGGCCCGAGGGTGCTTCCAGCGTTGGTTCGGCATTCCCTCCGCGGGCGGAAAGTGGCAGCGCACGCACGGCGCGGTAGCAGAAGGTCCCGAGTCCCGCTGTCGAGGCCATCAGTACGAGGCCAGTCGCCGGTGAGAAACGGATCGCAACGGCGGCCTCCGCGATGAGTAGCACAAGCGCAAGGGCAATGACCATCCTGCCCGTGACCGCGAAGCGCCGTCCGGGGCCATCGGGGAGGTCAACAAGCATGTGGAGCAGCCGTCGCGGGATTCGCTTCATCACACCTTCCTGAAAGTCCGCCACACGCGGTCGGAGGGATTATCGACTACGGGGAGGACAATCGGGGTCGCGGAACGGTGACGATTGGTGACGGTTGCGTTTCGGTGCCGTGGAGGTCGTTGGCACGGCCAGGAAAAAGTTCGCGTTGCGCCGCCGATTGGCGCGGTGTAGCGTGGGCTGGAAGAACATTGCTGTTCGGGATCGCTGGGGGTGCCCTCACGGGCTGAGATCAGACCCCTTGAACCTGACCACGTTTATACGTGCGGAGGAAAGCGATCGGAACCGCCGCATTCGTGCGCGGAGTCCGGCTTTCCGGGCTCCTTTTTGTTGCCCGGAGAGCATCCCCGGCCCTCGGGCAGCCAGAAGGAGACCTTCCGATGCGAAGGCTGGCACTACCGATCGTGGTTTTGGCCGCCCTGCTGACCGTGGTGGCCGGCGGGTGTGGCGGGGATGCCAACGGAACATCCATCACGGTTGTCACGCATGACTCGTTCCACATGAGCGAAGCGTTGATCAAGCAGTTCGAGACCGAGAACAACGTGACGGTGAAGCTGCTCCCACAGGGTGATGCCGGGGCGATGCTGACGGCGCTCATCCTGACGAAAAGCCATCCCGAGGGCGATGTCGTCTTCGGTATTGATAACACGTTGCTTTCGCGGGCGATCGGCGAGGGCATCTTCGCTGCTTACTCCTCACCGCTGCTGAATACGGTCCCGAACGAATTCCAGGCCGATGGAGCGAACCTGGTAACGCCCATCAGCTATAGTTATGTTAACTTCAACTACGACATCGCCGCACTAAAGAAGCTCAACGTCGAACCTCCGAAGCGGCTCGAAGAGCTCACCGGCCCGAAGTACAAAGGGCTGGTGGTGGTGGAGAACCCGGCATCCTCTTCGCCAGGGCTGGCGTTCCTGGTGGCGACGGTGGACTACTTCGGCGAGGAGAAGTACCTCGACTGGTGGAAGGCGATGAAGGACAACGGGCTGCAAGTGGTAGACGGATGGGAGACCGCCTATTACACAAACTTTTCGCTGAGTGGCGGCGCTCAGCCGATCGTCCTGAGTTACGCGACAAGCCCGGCGTTTGAACAGCTTTTCGCCGATCCTCCACGGGCAGACGCACCGACGGCGAACATCCTGATCGACAAAGCGGTTTTTCGCCAGGTTGAGTACGCGGGTGTGCTCAAGGGTACGAAGAACGAGGCGATGGCGCGGAAGTTCATCGACTTCCTGCTGAGTGTCCCGGTCCAGGAGGATATCCCGAGCCAAATGGCCGTCTATCCGGTGGTTACCGGGGCAGCCGTGCCCGCGGCCTTTGCGGAGTTCTCCCGCGTAACGGTGAAGCCCGCCTCCGTGAGTGCGGCCGCGATAGCGGAGAAGCGCCAGAAGTGGATCGACGCCTGGACGCGGGCGGTCCTCAGGTGAGTCTCGGGCCGCCCGGCAGGTTGAAGCCGCTGGCCCTGGCCCTGCCGGTGTTCGCCCTGCTGGCGGTCTTCCTGGTGTACCCGCTTGCGGAGATTCTGAGGATTTCGTTCGCCCGGAGCGGTGGTCTGGGGCCGCTTTTCGAGGACGCTTACTACTTCGAGCGGGCGTGGTTCACCCTCTGGCAGGCAAGCCTATCGGCCACCGTAACGGTGCTGGTTGCGGTGCCGCTGGCGTGGGTCTTCGCCTGCCATGACTTCCGCGGGAAACGCACGGTCGAGTCGGTGCTGTTGGTGCCGTTCGTGCTGCCGACGATCGTCGTGGCTGTCGCGTTTACGGCGTTGATTGGGCCGCGCGGGGCGGTCAACGAAGCGTTGATGCGGCTTCCGGGAGTGAATGAACCGCCGATCCAGCTACTCAACACGCTCGCGGCGATCATCCTCGCGCACGTTTTCTATAATGTCGCTTTCTCGGCGCGAATCATCTCAACGGGATGGCGGGCGATCGATCCAGCCACGGAAGATGCGGGCGCAATGCTGGGGGCTGGCCCGGCCTCGCGGTTCCTCCATGTCACGCTCCCGATGCTGCGGAACGCCATTCTCGCGGCATGGTCGCTTTCGTTCCTTTTCTGTTTCACGAGCTTCGGCGTGGTACTGATCCTGGGCGGCCCACGGTTCAGCACGATTGAGACGGAGATCTACCGGGAGTCGCTGTTCCTGTTCCGGCTGCCCGTGGCGGCGGCCCTTGCGCTTGCCCAAATGGTGGTGACGTTCGCTGCGATTGGCGTGAACACTCGACTTCAGCGCGACCTGGGGTGGCGGGGCGGGGTCCGGCGGCCGACACAATTCACGTGGAGGTCAGCCCTGGCGGCCGCGGGTGTGCTTGTGCTGGTGGGCGCCTTCACGCTTGCTCCGCTCGCGGCGTTGGCGGAGCGGTCATTTCATGCTGGCGATGGATATTCGCTGCGGTATTACCAGATGCTGGACGACAACGTCCGTGGCCAGGTCCTGTTCGTGGCGCCGCTTGAGGCGGTGCGGAACTCGATGGTGTTGGGCCTGTTTACGATGATCGTTGCGGTGCCGTTGGGGACACTGGCAGCCCTCGGCGCGGTCCGCGCTCGTTCGGCGCTGGCGGAGGCGATCATCCAGGCGCCGCTGGGAGTTTCGGCCGTGACGCTTGGGCTCGGGTTCTTGATAACGTTCGATCAGTCGCCGTTGAATCTGCGAGGAAGCCCCGCGCTGGTCGTGATTGCTCACACGCTTGTCGCCACGCCGTTCGTGGCTCGTGCGGTCGCGGCGCGGCTTCGAAGCCTCGATCCCGAGTTGCGCGATGCCGCGGCCATGCTGGGTGCGAGCCCGCTTGCGGCGTTTCTCCGGGTCGAGTTGCCCTTGATTTCCGGAGCAGTCGCCGTGGGCGCGGTGCTCGCGTTCGCCGTATCCATGGGGGAGTTCGGGGCGACGTTGCTGATTGCGCGGCCGGAGTATCCGACCATTCCCGTGGCCATCTTCCGCTACCTTGGCCAGCCCGGGGCGACGAACTTCGGGCAGGCGCTGGCGATGAGCACGGTGCTCATGTCGGTGACCGCCGCCGGCTTCTTCCTGATCGACCGGCTGACCGGGTCTGCCACGGCGAAGACCTGATGGAAGGGCTGAAGATCACGGGCGTGAGCTTCCTTGCGGGCGGGCGCACGATTTTGGATGACGTTTTGCTGAACGTGAGGCGAGGCGAGACGCTGGCGCTGCTCGGCCCGAGCGGATCGGGAAAGACGACGCTGCTCCGTATCGTTGCGGGACTGGAACGACCTTCCGCGGGGAGCGTTTCCTTCGGGGGCGTGGAAGTGACCGGTGTTGCGGCGCACCGGAGGGGATTCGGGATGATGTTCCAGGACCATGCGCTGTTTCCCCATATGGACGTGGCGGGGAACATCGAGTTCGGGCTCCGGCAGGCACACTGGAGTTCGGAGCGACGGGCCACGCGAAGCAAGGAGATGCTGGACGTGGTGGGCCTGGCCGGGTTTGGTGGGCGCTCGATAGAGCGGCTCTCCGGCGGCGAGCGCCAACGCGTCGCGCTCGCGCGGGCGCTGGCCCCGGGGCCCGGGCTTCTGATGCTCGATGAACCGCTGGGCTCGCTGGACCGGGGGCTCAGGGAGCGGCTATCGGGCGAATTGCGGGAGATCCTCAGCGGATTGGATGT
>JANPDX010000716.1:0-5356 GCA_031431695.1 Dehalococcoidia bacterium | reverse complement strand
GCCATCAGCGGCATGGCGCTGAAACTAAGCATGTTGATGCTCATCACGCGGCCGTAGAATTCCGGTTTTGCGGCGTCCATAATTAAGGTGCTATTGAGCGTTTGGTACGCCGTGAGCGTCAGCCCGAGCACGAGGATCACGCCAATCGCGCCCGGATAACCGAACGAGCGCGAGCCGAGCGCGAGCCCAACAAGCCCAAGGCCACCGAGAATCCCTGCTATCCACTGGAGCAGCGGTTTTCGTTCGAATGATGCCATCATCGCGACACCGACCGCCCCGACGAGGGCGCCGACCCCGGAAACCGATTGCAGGAAGCCAAACTCCGCGTCGCCCTTGGCGAGGTCTTCGTGGACGAATCCGGCCAGAAGCATCACATAGGGCATCGCGAAGAAGCTGACCACCAGCATCGCGAGGTTGAGCTGCCGTAGTCGTGGATCGCGGGCAACATAGGCCAGCCCGTTCCCAATCTCGCGGAACATGCTTCCACGTTTCGCTCCCATCTGAAGACCAGCGTGACCGAGCCCGGTGGGGACGAACAGCATCAGCGCGCAAGACACAACGTAAAGCACCACCTGGAGAAAATAGACCGACTCGAGGTTCCAGAGTCCGACCATTACCCCCGCCACGGCCGGTCCGAAGAGTCTGGTCGCATTCATCGCCGCGTTCGACATCGCCATCGCGCTCATAACGTTCGATGGGCCGACTACCTGGGCCATCAGGGGGCTGCGGGCGGGCATTCCCAGTGCCATCGCTGTGCCGCCACCCAGCCCAAGGAGGAACAGCCACTCGATGGTGATGGTGTTCGTTACCAGCATAAGCGCGTTGATCAGGGCCAGGAGGGCCGTCGCCGCCTGCGACATGATCGTCAGGTTGCGTTTTTCGAACCTGTCGGCCAACGAACCGCCGACCAGCGAGAAGCAGAGCATGGGAAGGCCGAAGGACAGCGAAATGAGACCCACGGCGCCGAAGGACTTCGTGAGCTCCCAGGCGAGCAGCGCCCGGGCGACTTGCTGCATCTGCATGCCCGTGAATGAGAAGAGTGACGATACCCAGAGGAAACGATAGTTGCGGTTCGCAAAGACGACGAAGCCATCCTTGAATGACGGCTTCGGGCCACCCGAACCCATCGGGGGCGCTCCCGCTGGCCGATTCGCTCGGAGCTCCTGGGCCATTTGCTGCCTCACCCGGCGCTGAGCACCGTCTTGCGTCGCATTGTTCGTGTCATCCTAACCATTATTCACCCATAACGCGAACGTTAAGGTCAGCGTCGAGAACGAGGGAACACACGGCGCGCGTGTTCCTTCGTCAGTACCTCCCGCGTAAGCGATACTACGAAGCACACCTTCGTCCCACAGGATTCACACGCATGGCTCGTGACTTCGCCGCAGATATCGCTGACCCCATCGCCCAGGAAATCGTCATCAACGTTGGGAAGTGGGTGGACCGCGAGGTCAAACCCGTCGCCAGCGAGTACGAGCATGCGGACGAATTCCCGGAGCCGCTGCTGAAGGGTATGTCTGATATGGGTCTCTTCGGGATAAAGATCCCGGAAGCCTACGGTGGGCTGGATCTGTCGTTCGAATGCTACGCGGGCGTCTGCATGGAATTGGCTCGCGGCTGGATGAGCCTCGCCGGCATCATCAACACCCACGTCCTCGTGGGGTACGCCATCAGCGAGTACGGCACTGAAGAACAGAAGCAGAAATACCTGCCGAGGCTTGTCGAACCCGAAATCCGGTGCGCCCTAACCATCACGGAACCGGACGCCGGCTCGGACGCGCAGGCCATCAAGACCACGGCCCGCCGCGACGGCGACGACTACGTCATCAACGGTCAGAAGATGTGGGTGACAAACGGCCACCGTGCCGGCGTCTACCTTGCAATGACCAAAACCGACGTGACCGCGAACCCCCGGCACAAAGGCATCACGGCGTTCCTTGTAGATGCCGGCACTCCGGGATTCACGCCGGGCCGCAGGCTCGAAAAACTCGGCTACAAAGGTGTCGAAACCACAGAGCTGACGTTCGACGACTGCCGCGTGCCGGCAACCGCGGTACTCGGCGGAAGCGAAGGCCGCGGCTTCCAGCAGATCATGAGCGCGCTCGAAGTCGGCCGCATCAACGTGGCAGCGCGCGGTGTCGGCCTGGCCCAGGCAGCCTTCGACGACAGCATTCGCTACGCCCAGAAGCGCGAAGCCTTTGGCAAGCCCATCTTCGAACACCAGGCCCAACAACTGCGGCTCGCCGAGATGCTGGTGAAGATCCGCGCGGCCCGGCTGCTCACGCTCGATGCGGCGCGCAAGAAGGACTCCGGCGTCCGCAGCGACCTCGATGCCGGCATCGCCAAGCTGTACGCCACGGAAATCGCCAACGAATGCGCTCTCGATGCGCTGCGCATTCACGGCGGCGTTGGGTATAGCAAGGAACTGCCACTCGAACGCTACTACCGCGATGCCCCGCTCATGATCATCGCCGAGGGCACCAGCGACATCCAAAAGACCGTTATCGCCCGTGCGATCGTGAAGGAATACCCGATCTAGACCGCAGAGACGCAGAGAAACGCGGAGTCGCTCATGAAAATCTCTGCGCCTCGGCGTCTCCGCGTTTCGAATCTACGTTGAAGGAACACGACATGACTATCTATGACGGACGCGACAAGTTTGGCCGGTATTACGAAGAGTTCGAAATTGGCGACGTGTACAAGCATTGGCCGAGCAAGACGATCACCGAGGCCGAAGACCACCTCTTCTGCGACATGACCATGAACCACCACCCCCTGCACAGCGACCGCTGGTACGCAGAGGAAGAGACGCAGTTCAAACAAAACGTCGTCGTAGGGAACTTCGTCTACTCGCTGGTGCTCGGCATGAGTGTCCCGGATGTGTCCGGCAAGGCCATCGCCAACCTGGAGATTGAGACGCTGAAACACTCGAAACCGACCTTCCACGGCGACACGATTCGGGCTGAGACGACGGTCCTCGACAAGCGCGAAACCTCAGCGGGCGATCGCGGCATCGTCACGGTCGAGACGCGCGGCGTGAACCAGCGAGGCGAGGAAGTGTGCTATTTCAAACGCAAAGTGATGGTCCCGAAGCGGCCGGGGTAAGACCCCGTCCCCAGAGCGTGGCTCCTGAACGGGCTTTTATTCCGGGCTGCTTACAGAAGTTGATCCGCCACTATGTCTTCGCCCGATCCTCGGCGAATTCCATTTCCAGTTTCTCGGCATCAAACGCCCGTTTAAGACGCCTGCGAAGATCGGCCTCAAGCGACCACTTCGCGGCCGAACGCGAGTCGCCAGTGATTTTCAATCCAACCTGTCCTTCCGGAAGGGCCTTCTCCAGGACGAGGCGCGGCGGCGAAGTTAGTTCGATGCCGCGCTCGGCCGAAAGCTCCGAGCACACGCGGGCCACAATGCGGGAAGCCTGCTCCGCTTCCCGAAACGGCACCTCGACTTCCACGACGAAACGGTTGAGGCCGGAGGTGCGGTTCGTTGCTACCGTAATCGCGCTGTTCGGAATGGTGTGGACGTTGCCCTCCGGGTCCCGGAGGACCGTCCGCCGGGGGTTGATCTCCATGACGTCGCCGGTGATGCCAGCGACGGTCACCGTATCGCCGACTGCGTACTGGTCTTCGATGAGGATGAACATCCCGTTCAGCACGTCCCTCACCAGGGTCTGGGCACCCAGGCCAAGAGCCACGCCAACGATGCCGACGCTGGCGATGAGCGCCGAGACGTTGAGTCCAAACTCGCTCAGCGTGAGTCCGGCGCCGACGAAAACGAGGATCACGCGGAAGCCCCAGTTGAGCGTCGTTCCGAGCGTGTTCACGCGCCGCTGAATGGCGGAGCGTTCTTCGCGGCGAATTCCAACCGCCCGGGCAAGGGCCCGGCTCAGCACCTTGCTCACGAAGACACGGAAAACTATCGCGAGGACGACGAGGAATCCCAATGCGAACAGCAGCCGGACTACGTGGCCGCCATCCCAAATCCCCCATCCATCAATGCTCGCATTCACCGCCAGAAATGGGATCACGCGGACACCAGCTTCGCGTAGCTCTGTAGCAGACGTCGTGTCCCGGCTGTTTCGAAGGCAACAACGTACTCGACGTCCCCACCGTTTTTCTGGGCGCTCACAATCACTCCCGTACCGAATTTCGGATGATCGACTCTGTCACCAGCTTGCCACATCGAGTCCTCGGCGGGCTCGATATCCTTGAACAGCGGCGGCGCAGTGACGGCCTCCCCATACGAACGAGCCGTGCTGCCATAGGGGCGCGTCGTGTGTGCCGGAATATCCGCGAGGAAGCGCGACGGCGGGTTGGCCGCCTGCTGCCCAAAAGAGAACCGGCGGTAGGACCGCGAGAGATAAAGCAGGTCCATCGCCCGTGTGATCCCGACATAGCAGAGTCTCCGCTCTTCCTCCATCTGGCGCGGGTCATCGAACGAACGGATGTGTGGCAGCACTCCTTCCTCCAGGCCTATCAGGAAGACCACCGGATACTCAAGGCCCTTGGCGGCATGCAACGTGATCAGCGTCACGGCTGGCGTCCCTTCACGCAGTTCATCGACGTCAGCGACGAGGGCGACATCCTGCAGAAAGGTGGCAAGGTCGCCCTGATCGGCGCCAACTTCTTCGTATTCGGCCATCAACGACCGAAGTTCAAGCACGTTTTCGAACCGGTCTTCCGCGTCGTCGCCGCTTTCCTGCAGGTACTTTGCATAGCCAGTGAGGGTCAACACCTGGTCGAGCAGTTCCGCCAGGGGGCGCCCGGAGTCGGCCTGCAGGCGGTTGACGATGTGGACGAAGCCGCCGATTGCCGCGGCGGCGCGACCCGTGACCTCGCGTGAACCAAGCCCGCCGGCCACACTCTCACAGGCGTCCCAGAGCGTTACGCTGTTCTCGCGGGCGAAATCTTCGAGCCGGTCGACCGACTTGTCGCCGATGCCCCGTGCCGGGACGTTGATGACGCGCAACAGGCTGGCTTCGTCGCGAGGATTTTGCGCCAGCCGCAAGTACGCAATGAGGTCCTTGATTTCGCGGCGCTGGTAGAACCGGACCCCGCCGATGAGCCGATAGGGAATCCTGTGCCGGACCAGTGCTTCTTCTACCGCGCGGGACTGCGCGTTGGTTCGGTACATCACCGCAACGTCACTGAGGCTTCGGCCTTCGGTGGAGAGCCGAGTCGATTCCTTGGCGACAAATTCGCCCTCTTCCTCGTCGTTGTAGGCGTCATAGGTGGTGATCAATTCGCCGCCGTCCCGCTCGGTCCAGAGCCGCCGCGGATGCCGTCCGGGGTTCTTCTCGATGACGGCCTCGGCGGCTTCGAGAATCGCCTGCGTCGAGCGATAGTTCTGCTCA
>JANPDX010000715.1:0-2155 GCA_031431695.1 Dehalococcoidia bacterium | reverse complement strand
CGAGCACTCGAACCGCTAGTTGCAGGCCACGCCGCCGACCGAGACCGAATGGCCGTCCGTTAGAACCTTGCCGTCGCTGAAGGTAGTTTTCATGACAAATATGTAACAACCGGCCTGGGCCGGGACGACGGTTGCGCCGTTGGTGTGGGTCAGCGTTTGGCCTGATGGCAGCGTCAGGTCCGTCCGCAGGACGTTGGCGATGGGCCCGGCTACCGCATAAACGGTGATCGGCTTTCCAACGTCGCCGGTGGAAGGTCCTGACAGGTTCGCGAATGGTCCGCTCGGCGTTGTTGCCACCGGGGTCGCCGCCGCGGTTGGCGTGGCCGTCGGTTCGGGGACATTCGCGGGAACCTGCGTGGCGATGGCCTTTGTGGCCGTGGGCGCCGGTGGAGTCGCGGTCGCTGCGGGTGCGGAAGTCGCTGAAGCTACCGGAGTCGTCACGGTCGTGTTCGCCCCCGGCGTGACAGCCTGCGCGGGTCCGGTTGCGCGCGTCCCGGCCACTCCGGCGAGTGAGGTCTGGGTCGGCGCCGCCTGGGTCGTTTCGGGCGCGGCGGCCAGCACCTGGCCGTTGTCCTTCTTGTCGTCCCCACCCGTGAACATGATGGCCGCCGCCAGCAGGCCGATACCCGCAACCACGAGCGACCCGCCGAGTGCGGTCAGCATTCTGTTCGAATCGCCCGGTTTGGCCAGCAGGGGCAGGTAAGCAATCTCGCGTGCGAAATCGACCACGGCCTGTTCAAATTCTCGTGGCTGTTCGATATTCGCGGCGTGGCCGGCGTGCGGCAGGCGCACAACACGGGTCAGGTCCGGCGGGAATCGCTCCATAAAGGCGTCCGCGTTCGGAGCGAAATCCGCATCCCGCTCGCCCACAACGAGGAGCATCGGCACCGCGAGGATCGGGTGGCGTTCCCACACGTTCACATCGACGACGAGTGATTCGGCTGTGCCAGCCAGGCCCTCGGGCTTGAGCCGGTCGAAGTCACGGGTCAGCAATTCACGCGAGAGCGGATCGAGCCGCTTGCTGTGCGCCGGATAGAGCCGGGTAGTCTTCATGAACTCCGTGCCTTCCTCGCGGAGGCGTGCACCCATTTCCAGCATCCGTGGATGCGCCGTGTCCCGCCACTCGGGGTCGCCGGCGGCGGAACTGGAGTTGATGACGACCAGCCCGGCTATCCACTCCTGCGCTTCGAGCGCGATGCGGAGCGCGAGCGCCCCGCCGAGAGAGTGTCCGCAGAGGAGCACGCGCTGGTAACCAAGGTGGTCGAGCAGTTGGAGGATTCGACGGACGGCACGTTCGGGGCGATAGAAAACCGGGTCCGCTGGCGCATCGGAATCGCCATGGCCAAGCAATTCGGCGGTGATGACCGTGAAGTGTTCGCGCAGGCCATTCAGGTTGACTTCGAAGGAGACTTTGCTCGCAGTGAAGCCGTGAATGAGGAGCAGCGGCGGTGCCCCATCCGGGTGGGGGTAGAGTTCGTACCCAATTCGCTCACCGGGGGCGCCAAAAAGGGGCATACAGGCACGATAGATGCCACGGGCCGCAGAGGAAAGAGGGCGCAACCCTGATTGTCGCTGCCCGGAGAGCCTCCCAGGTGTGAATCTTCGTGATTCACGAGCCTGCCGCACACACAAAGGCCCGCCGTGCGGCGGGCCTTTCTGTGTGCTGTGGTATTCGGTACGCCGCCGTTACGCGAGCTTGAAACGCGCGGCTGAGTTCGTCAGGCCCGTGGCGAGGTCGCGCAGTTGACTGGCAGTACCTGCAAGCTCTTCGGCTTGTGCCGAGAGTTCTTCAGTGCTGGCCGAGACCTCTTCGGCGGATGCCGAAGTCTGTTCGCTGGTGGCACTCACCTGGACGATTGCCTCCGTCACCCGGCTCGTCCCCCTCGCCATTTCGTTGGCGCCGGTGGCCGATTCGGCCGCCATTGAAGCGATTCCCTCGACGCTCGTGACGATCCGGCTCGCTCCTTGCGAAAGTCCCTCCACGTCTCGGGCAATCTGCTTCATCTGCCCGGCGGATCGCTCGACTGTCGCGATGATGGAGTTGAGCGCTTCACCGGCCTGGTTGGTGATGTTCCGGCCGTTCTCGACGTCCTCCACGCCGACGGCCATGGCTTCCACTGCCTCTCGCGTGCCGGTCTGAACCTTGGCAATGAGG
>JANPDX010000714.1:0-2702 GCA_031431695.1 Dehalococcoidia bacterium | reverse complement strand
CAATTAGCTTTTCTCCTCGTATTGCCTCATCCAAAAACCTTACTCTGTGGCCTGGCTGGCGTCAACAATACGCTCGGACGCCCACCCTTCCTCCCGCGTGTAAACGGGGGGATCGAGATGCCGCTCGATGCAAATGGAATAGTGACTCAGGATACGGCGTTCGTACTCCCGATCGTTGGCGCGGAGCCAATCCGGGTCACAGCCCGTGTAACCGTTCAGGGGGTATGGCAGATCCGCCAGGGTGTACGAACGGTTAGTGCCACGCTGTTGGATGGCCGGAAGCCCGTGGCTACGGCGCTGGAAGGAGCGAGGGTGGCGCAACGTCGATGCGACGCGCTTGGATTGCCCCGGTCAGATACTCGAGGACGTTGCGGTTCTGCTTGCGTAGCGTCAGCAACACCGTCAGCATCCGCGCCACGAATTCGCTTCCGCGTCGGGACTGGGTCCCTTGCATGAGTCGTCTCAGAATCACACCCCAACGTACGTTGCGTTCCGCTTCGTTGTTGGTGGGCTCGACACCTTCCACCCTGACGAACAGCCACAGTGCCGGTTCGAGCTTCAGCAGGTTCTTGCACGTCCGCGCCGTCTTGGCGCGGGTCGTCTTGTCGCCCTTTTTGGGCTCGTACCCGGCACCTTCCTCGAGCAAGACGCGAACCCGCTTGCGGATCGGCGCCACGCGGCGGCGGAATACCCCGCGCGACAGAGTGCCGTCCTTGACCCGCCCCCACAAAACGAACAGTTGCCTGCCTTCCGCGAGCAGGCGTTTGCCGATGCGGCCGCTCGCTCCAGTGCGTTCGGAGAGCTTCACGAAATCCCGTAACAGGTGAGACCAGCACAGTTGCCGTTTGCGCATCCGTACCCACCCGTAGCCGCCGTAGCGGTCCGAAACCAGGTAGCCCGCGAAGTTCGCGCCCAACAGCGCCTTTGCGTCCCCGGCCGAGCGGGACAGCGTGATGCGGAACACCACCACCAGACTGGTCGCCGCAACCCACAGCCACGCTCGCAACTTCCCGGGGTTGCCACCGTCGCCGTTGCCCTGCCGGAAGCCGGTCTCGTCGGCGTGTACCACTGGCTGCTCTTGCACATACTGGAGCGCCTCATCGACGGCCGGCCCCACCGCCACGCTCTGCTCGTGACGCATCAACTCCACTGTGCTGTGCGCCATCTGGACCCCGAACAGATCCGACATCGCCGTCGCCGACTTTCGCATGCTCGCTCCGAACTGGATCGCCATGTAGCCGACGATCGCCGTCAGGCGCGGCCCGTACCCGACCACCTCCACATCACCAGGCAATACCGCCCGCGTAACCGTACCGCACACCCCGCACGCGAGCGCATGCAGGCGATGCTCCTCGACGGTCGGCGTCACCGGCGGAATCTCCACGACCTGATGTCGCTGCGGATTCGGGTCATCGCCTGCGAGTTTTCCACCACACTTCTTGCACGCGTCCGGACGGTGGTCCTCGATTCGTGCGCATTGTTCCGGCGGGAATAGCACCCGCATGTGGCCCTTGTGTCCGGGCTGCCCTCCCCGTTTCCGCTTCGACTTCTTCCTGCCTGGCTTGGGCGGCGTTCCCGGCGGATCTTGCGAGGGTGGTTTCGACGAATTCCGCGAGTTCGTGTTCAGTCGTTCCTTCAGAAACTCGACCTGTTCCTCGAAAACACGCATTCTCTCGATAAACACCACCACGAGCGCCTTCACGCTCGCTGGCGTGACTTCCCAGTCAAGCTGGGGAATCCCGGGTGGCGGTGATGTGTTCTGCTCGTCCATTTCGGCTGGCGAGCCGACCCTCTATCCCGGGGGCCGCTGCTCGCATTCCCACCGTACACGGCCGGTCCTGACTTGTCCAGCGAAAACTCGCGCGCTACCCCCTGAACGGTTACCTTGAGGGAGAGGCCAAGCGGAGCGACGACGAGGCTATCATCGCCGAAGCTAACCGAAATCGAGACTTTCGCTCATAAGGACCATTAGGGGTATCCATACAACCGGAGTAAACTGAGGCGGTGGATTACCCTCGCTCTGGCATACACTATCCGAGGTCCTTGGGCGAGTTCCAGGCTTGGTTCCGGACCGATGTGGACTGCCTGGACTACCTGGAGTGGCTGCGATGGCCCGCCGGCTTCGTTTGCCCGGACTGCGGCCTCGGGGGCTGGCGGCTGGGCGATGGTCGGTTCATGTGCTCCGGGTGCGGCGGCCGTACATCGGTGACAGCGGGCACGATCTTTGACCGAACGCGTACGCCCTTGACGGTGTGGTTTACCGCCTGCTGGCTGTTCGCCACCGGCAAAGACGGGATCTCGGCGCTGAGCCTGAAGAGGACGCTGGAGATCGGCTCCTACCAGACCGCGTGGGCGATGCTGCATCGGCTGCGGGCGGTGCTGGTGCGCCCTGGCCGGGACCGGCTGGCCGGGATGGTGGAGGTGGATGAGACCTACATCGGCGGTGTGGAGCCCGGGCTGCGCGGCGGCCGTGCCCGTGGCAAGAAGGTCCTGACCGGGATAGCGGTGGAAGTCCGGAAGCCGCAAGGATTCGGCCGGTGCCGGATGATGCCGCTGGCCGATGCGTCGGCCGCCTCGCTGCACGTCTTCGTGAAAGACCACGTCGAGCCGGGCGCGATGGTCATCACCGACGGCTGGCAGGGCTACCGGGGGCTGGAGAAGCTCGGCTACGTCCACGACCGGCGCAGCCAGCGGGCCGCCCG
>JANPDX010000713.1:0-10498 GCA_031431695.1 Dehalococcoidia bacterium | reverse complement strand
CGGCGCGGCCATCGGCAACGGCAAAAAGACGGCAGTCATCCAGGGTGACGGCGGCTTCATGCTCAACATCGCTGAACTCGCGACGGCCGTGCAGTACAACGTCCCGGTGGTCACATGCGTGTTCAACGACAAGGGCTACGGCGTCCTGCGCGCGATCGAAGGCCGCACGTTCGAAGGCCGTCAGTTCGGTGTCGAACTGGCCACGCCCGACTTCGCGGTGGTCGCGAACGGAATGGGCATGAGGGCCGAGCGCGTCGATAGCGCCGCCTCGTTCCGCGAAGCTTTCGCCCGCGGCCTCGCTCACGACGGCCCCTACCTCCTCGATATCGACATGACGAAGCTCGTACCAATGGCCGGCCTGGGCACGCCGCCGCCAAAGAAGGGGTAAGTTCCCCGCCCGATTGGCCTTGGTGACCTGCGGCGATCACCGGCGCATTGAGCCATCTGGTAAACTTGGCGCATGCCGTCGGTCAAACTCACCCAGGAGACGTTCGACAAATTGTGCGCACTGGCTGCGCTACAAGGTCGTACGCCCGACGAATTGGCACAGAGTTCGGTCGAAGAGTATGTGGGCGCCAGTGAGCGCACTCCCGAGCAGCGGAAGAGTGAATGGGACGCCCTGATCGCCCGGTTCGACGCGATCCGCCAACCCAACGTAAGCGAAGACGAGTTGTTCGCAGACATCGAGGCGGCCGCAACGGAGGCTCGGGCGGAGCGGGTTGCGCGCGGTCGTTGATGCCAATGTCTGGGTAGCGGGCGCGATCGCGCCGGGTGGATTCGCGGACAAGGTTGCGTCCGCTGATGCCGCTTCAACTTGACCTGCACCAGGAAGCGAGTCGCACTGGAAGCTCGCACGTTGCCGGTCATGCGAGCGCGGCGACATTGACATGAGCGCCGATCAAAAGCGACATGACGTGTCGCAGTGGTCGGCGTAGATTCCCGCAATGACTAATGAAATTAATCCGACCTTCCTCGACTATCTCGAAGCGTTCAATCGCAAAGAGCGGTTCTTTCTCGTGGCTTTCGCGACAGGAAGCGGCGTATCCGGCAAAGCATCCTTCCGCCTCTCCGACGAATTCCGAGGCAAACTTGGCGACGCCGTTGGACTTTCTATTCCCGAAGACGCTCTCGCCTTTATGGATTACCACATCGACTGGCTGCACGCGGCAGCCGTTCTAACAAGGGGTGGGACGGGCTGGCCGGCTGACCGAATCGACCAGGCAATCGAGCGTGTTTCGACAGGGAATCAAGAGGATATCGATCTAGTGGTCGCATTCGCCGATGGCCCAGCGAACAAAGTGGTGCTCCTCGAAGCCAAGGCCGAGACCGGTTGGACGAACAAGCAGCTTGATTCCAAGGTGGAACGACTTCGCGCAATCTTTGGCGACGACGGGCTAAAGGTTCCCGGCCTATCCGCAACATTCTGCCTCACATCGCCGGGGGATACGTTGGGCCTTGACTACACCAAATGGCCCGATTGGACTCTGCGGAACCGGAGGCACTTGTTCTTGCCCTTGCCAGTGAATTCAGGTCGTCGAACCGTTTTCGGTGCTGACGCTTCCGGGAAGCCATCTAAGGATAGATTGTTCTGGCACGTGCGAGCCGATGACTGACATTCGCGTTCCGCGTCGCGTCTTGCAAATGGTTCGCGAACTCCATCGCATGGGATTCCAACGGCTGAGAATTGCTCCGATGGTGTACGCGACGGGTGATTGGCGATGCATCGTAACCCCGATAGAGAATATCGAACGCGAACACGGCGCCAAGCTTGTGGATTGGGACGATTCAAAGATCGCGAAGTACACGACCGGAGACTGGGATCGGTACTTCGAGTGGGACGACTGCGACAGGATGGGGCACGTTGAACTGGCCAGCGTGTTCATCGAACGCTTCGGACATATCTGTGACGCTTCGATAGGTCCCGACCCAGAGTACGCGGCCTGGTTCAAGGGCCTCGTCGCTGCCACTCATCCACACTGGCTGCCGTATGCATTCGATGAATGGCGGGACTCGGATGAGCACTTGTTCACGCGCGGCTTTCGCTTCGGGCTTCCAGAACTGACTATAGGATTGCCGCCGCCCGGAGAAGGCACACGCAAACCGTTCGAGTAACGCGAGCGACGAAAGGCCCGGAATCTCTCCCGGACCTCTCGGCAAAGTACCACTGCTATCTCCCCTCTCCACGATGTAGAGAGGGGCCGGGGGTGAGGTCAGACCCCCGCCTTTTCCTTCTCCTCCATCTCCTTCAACACCGCCCGCATCTTCGTCCAGCGCTCCATGCGCATCCGAGCTGTGTCATCGAGAGTTGACGGGTCCAGTTGGGCAACCATCGCACCATATGCGGGGTAAGTCGGGATCTCGTCGTCGGTAAGTTCCTTCATCCACTGCTTCCGGCCGAATGCCTTCTCGATGTACGGCGCGAGTTCATCCCGCTTCCGCTTCTCGCGAGCTTCGATTTCGGCCGTGAACTCGGGTTTCACGTCGCTGGCGAACAGTTCGAGCGACTCCATGATGTGCTCGTGCTTGTTGTTGCCGCCCTGCTGGATGAACACCGTCTGGTCCACGCCGGCATCCGAGAACTTGCGCAGGTGGGTGCGAAGCTGCTCGGGCGTGCCGATGCCGTCGCTGCCGCCGCCAAGGAAGTCGAGCGATTCGGTGCCCATGGCCGCCTTTACTGCTTCGTACTGCTTCCAGATGTCGGTGCGGCCAGGCTTGTGCGTGCCGAAAGCATAGTGATGGCCAAGGCCGAACTGGAAGAACTTGAACCCGTCGAAGCCGCGCCGATAGGCCTCTTCCTGGTCCGGGTGGCACGAGAAACTGGTGACCATCGCGACGTTCGGGTTGACCGTGTGGCCAATCGGCACGCACTCGTTCTTGAACGTCTCGTAATAGTCATCTACCCACTTCTTCGCTTCGGCGGGGTCCACGAACGCGAACGTCAACGCGCCGATGCCGAGCTGTGCGGCGAGGTGGATCGTGTCACGGTTAGAGCATGCCACCCACAGCGGCGGATGCGGCTTTTGCACCGGCTTGGGCACGATGTTGCGCACCGGCATCGAGAAATACTTGCCCTTAAACCCCGGGTAAGGGTCCATCGCGAGCATGTTCGCGACTTGTTCGACGGTCTCGCGCCACATTGCGCGGCGTTCCATCGGGTTGATGTTGAAGCCCTCGAGTTCGGCTCGCGAAGCTGATTCGCCGGTGCCAAACTCGACCCGGCCGTTGGAAACGAGGTCGAGCGTCGCGATCTCCTCGGCGATTCGAGCCGGGTTGTTGTAACCCGGAGGCATGAGCTTGATTCCGTGGCCGAGGCGGATGTTCTTCGTGCGCTGGCTGGCGGCCGCAAGGAACACTTCGGGGCACGAGGAGTGGCTGTATTCCTCAAGGAAGTGGTGCTCCACTTCCCACGCGTATTCGATACCGAGTTGATCCGCAAGTTCGACTTGCGAAAGCGCATCCTGGAAGAGTTTGAGCTCCTGTCCGTCATTCCACGGACGCGGCAGCTGATGCTCATAAAAGATTCCGAACTTCATTCGTATCCCTCCGTGTTGTGCCGCGAGTCTAACAGGATCAGTTAGTGCCGTGCTAACGGTCTGTCCCCTGCTCCGAGGCCGGCTAGGGCGCTTGCCCCTTCCCGTTGCGCGGCTGCATTCGAGCATCGACAATTCGGCCAACTAGTTAGACAGTGCGAAACGGAACAACCTGAACATGACCAACCCGGTTCGAACACCGCAGCTTGAACAGGCGATGACCCTCCTCTTCCAGGCAAGCGCTCTGCTCGATCAGATCCGCCTGAGCATCTGGGATCGCGAAAACCTGACCGTGACCCAACTCCGCCTCCTCGGGCACCTGCACGACCAGGGTGGGCTGAGCAACGCCGAGCTCGCGGAGCGCCTCTACGTCACGCGGCCCTCGGTATCCGCCCTCCTCGAACGCCTCGAACGTGCCGGCTTTATCCGGCGCCAAGTTTCGCCCAACGACCGCCGGGGCATTCAAATCTGGCTAGAACCGCGAGGTGTCGAAGTCCAGCAAAGTCTGCGCGAAGAAATTCGCGAGTACGTGGGAAGCCTCTTCGAAGGCCTGAGCGAACCCGACCTCGACGATTTCGCGGCTGCCGTCGGAAAGTTCGTGTTGTCCGGCCGCGCGCGCCGCGCGAAAGACCTCGCCGCCGAACCGGCCACCAGCTAACCTTGACCGGTGGACGAAACCCTTCGACTCACCGACATCCTCACCACGGCATCCGCCGCCGCGAATTTCACCGGCGACCGGGACGTCCAACCCCAACATCTTCTCACCGCCATTGACCTGCTCCATGGCCGAAAGACCCTCGATGACCTGGGCCGGCCACAGTCTCCGCTTGTCTCCCGCATGACTGGCGCCGGTTCCGGCGCCGCGCCGGAGGTCAGGGAGCTTGCCCAGCGCTGGTTCGAAAAACAGCGCGGTGATGTCATGTACGAACTGTCGCCGCCTGAGCTAAACGACCTTGTCATGGAAATCCAGGCCCTTATCGCGGCCCAAAAATCGCCCGCCAGCTCCCCTGCCACGTAGGAACTGGCCATTCCCGAGGCGATGTCACCAGTCATCACGCAACGAGCCTGCTCGTTGCCGGTAGCAACCATGCTGCGATAGTCCGGCGCATGGATCTTGTCGTGATGGTGGCTGCCGCGCTCATCGGCGCGGTCGCCGGGTGGCTCTTCCCGGCATACCAGCACAACCTTTACAGCGAACCGGACTTCCGCGCCGCTCCCGCGTCTGGCAACAAACTGCTTGCGTTGCGGATCTTCTGTGCCCTGGCGGCGGCTGGGTGCATGGCCCTCGCCCTGCGACCGGATCACTACAGCCTCGGGCCCGCCCTCTTAACCGCGGCATTCCTGCTGGTGCTGGTTGGCCTGAGCAGCACCGATTTCGAGCGGCGAAGGCTACCCAACAGGTTGACCTATCCGGCGGCAATTGCCGCCGTTGCGATTTGCTGGGCCTGGCCCGACCGATCCGTCACCGACATTGCTATCGGCGCTGGACTTGGGACCGCGGCTGCCGCGCTTCTTGTTGTCTTGCGTTTCGGTGGGGGCGATTCAAAACTCGTGATCCTCATCGGATTGCTAGTCGGCTGGCCCGCAATCATGTCTGCATTGCTCTACGGCATCATCGGAGGAGGGCTCGTCGCCGCCGGTCTATTGCTGCGGCGGGGCAGGCGCGCGAAGTTTGCCTACGGACCATACCTCGCCGCCGGCGCCGCGATCGTCATGCTCTTCCCACAACTGGGCTGAAACGCGAAACGGCCCTCCGAAGAGGGCCAATCACGCGGTTGTCTGCTTTCCCTACCGCTAAAGGGCGTTCTTGAGCTGAATGATGGCCGGCCCGCCGATGACCATCATGATTGCCGGGAAGATGAAGAACACGAGCGGGAAGACCATCTTGATTGGCGCTTTGAACGCCTGTTCTTCCGCCTTTTGCCGCCGCTTCGTCCGGATCACACCGGTCTGCACGCGGATCACTCCACCGATGCTGATGCCCATCGCCTCCGCCTGCACGACTGCGTTAATCAGCGAACGAAGCTCCTCTACGCCTGTTCGGTCGGACATATCCAGGAATGCATCGCGCCGGGCCCGGCCCATCTGAATTTCTCGCATGGTCCGTGACAGCTCTTCCGCGAACGGCCCATGGACCTTGTCGATGACTCGCGTGAACGCCGCATCGATACCGAGGCCTGCTTCCACTGACGCCGTGATCAGGTCGAACGCGTCCGGGAGGGAGCGCCAGATTTCCTTTTTGCGGCGCTTAACACGACCCATAATCATCATTCGTGGGATATAGATCCCGAGGACGGTCATCACAGCGAACGTCCCGATGACCATCTTCGGCGCCTGCCCGGCACTGGCCACGTAGAACGTCATCACGGAAGGCAGAACGCCGGTCGTGAAGGCACAGATCAACAAGAGCTGGCCCGGCTTCATCTTCATGCCGCCCTGGGTCATGGCTTTTTCAAGCCGTTCCGACATGTTGGAAGGGAGCATACGGTTCGCCCGCCGACTCAGGTTCCGCAGCAACGGCCGCATGACGCGCTGGCCGAACCCTGCATCCGGATCGGGCAACGCTTCCCTTTCCGGTCGCGTGTACCGCAGTCCGCCGAGGCGCATGTCCATAGCGCCCGCTCCCACGCCCTTGTGGAGCAGACCGTACATCATGAGGGTAACCGTTACGAACGTGGAGAAGGCAATGAGGATTGGCATGTTATATCTCGATGTTCACGATTTTTTGGATGACGATGAACCCAAGCGTTTCCGAAACCGCCGCTCCCATGAGCATCATTCGGCCCAGGGGATCGGTGAACAGGGTGCCGGTAAACTCGGGACTAATTATCGAGAAGATGATCAGCAGCCCGATCGGGATGCCGCCGATCACATAGCCTGTCATCCGCTGCTGAGACGTAAGCGTCCGGATTTCTCCCCTGATTCGCTCCCGTTCGCGCATCGTATGGGCAACGTTGTCCAGGATTTCCGCGAGGTTACCGCCGACTGACCGCTGGATGAGAATGGCGGTGATCACGATATCGAAGTCCGCGCTGCCAACACGCTCGTTCAGCGACGTCAGGGCCTGGTCCACACTCGCTCCCATCGCCGTGTCGCGGAGTGCGCGCCGTACTTCGATTTGCAACGGCACCGGCGTTTGCTCGCCGGCAGCTTCAAGCGCCTGCAGCAATCCGAAGCCCGCTCGCAGGCCGCTGGAGAGCATCTGCAGGAGCTCGACGAGCTGGCTCTCCATCTTTTGGAGCCGCGAAGTCTTTCGACGCTTCAGCCAAAAGCCCGTGGCGAGGAACCCCACCGGCAGGCCAACGATTCCCAGGGCCGGGATCGGCAAAAATACTGAAGCCAATGCCGTGAGTACAAGCGACACCGCGATACGGACCATCAGGTACTCTTTTGCGTTCAGCGAAAGTCCTGCCCGCTCCAGGTCCTTCGCCCAGGTCGCCGCGAGGTTCCCCGAAAGGACCGTAATGCCGGCCATGCTCACCGACCCACGACGCCGCAAGTTCACTTTCGATTCCGCGGGCAGCGCAGCCTCGACGTCCCTCAGGCGATTCAGTCGATTCGTTGCCGCCGGATTCAACCCGCCGGCCCCCGCGAACCAAAGCACCCCGGTCATCGCGAAGCCACCCGCACACAGAGCAGCGAGAATCATCAACATTTCACTACCAGCCTTCCGCGGTCCCGAAGAGGGAATTGGGCAGTTCGATGCCTGCGATGGCGAATTTGTGGACGAAGCCCGGCCGTATACCGGTCGGCCTCATCGCCCCATGGACCTTCCCGTCCTCGTCAACTCGGTCGAGCTTGAACAGGAAAATGTCCTGGAGGGTAATCGTGTCGCCTTCCATGCCGCTCACTTCCGTCACATGCGTGACTTTGCGTGAGCCATCCTGGAGCCGGCTGATCTGGATGAAGAGGTGGATGGCTGACGCCACCTGCTCTCGAATCGCCTTCGATGGCAACGCCATCCCGGCCATCAGCACCATGTTCTCCATTCGGGCGAGCGCTTCGCGTGGGTTGTTCGCGTGAATTGTCGAGACCGATCCGTCGTGGCCCGTGTTCATCGCCTGCAGCATGTCGAATGCCTCTTCACCGCGAACCTCGCCGACGATGATCCGGTCCGGGCGCATACGCAGGCAGTTCCGCACAAGGTCGCGCTGCTTGATCTGGTTCTTCCCCTCGATGCTCGCCGGGCGAGCTTCGAGAGTGATGACGTGATCCTGCTGGAGCCGGAGTTCCGATGGATCCTCGATAGTGACGATGCGTTCCGTGTTCGGAATGAACGCTGAAAGCGCATTCAACATCGTGGTCTTACCGGTACCAGTACCACCACTGATGATGATGTTCATATGGGCGCGGACGCACATCGCCAGGAATTCGGCCGTCGCTTCGCTCAACGCCCCGACCTGGACCAGGTCGGCCATCCGCATCTTGTCGGCGCGGAACTTTCGGATGGTGATGCTGGCCGCCTTCGGAGAGGCCGGCGGTATCGTGATATTCACGCGCGATCCGTCTGGCAGGCGGGCGTCAACCATTGGGCTTGATTCATCGATTCGGCGCCCCAGCGGCGCCACGATGCGCTCGACAATCCGCATCACATGTTGCTTGTCACGGAATCGTACCGGGCTACGGAAAATGCGGCCATCGCGTTCGAAGTACACCCTGTCGACGTCGTTAACCATCACTTCCGAAATCGAGGGGTCGCGAAGAAGAGGCTCCAGGGGGCCAAGCCCCAGGACTTCATCCGCAACAGCTTCGAGGAGGTCTTCCCGGCTTGAACCGCCAAGTTGAATACCTTCTTGCTGAAGCAGTTCGCGGGCGGCCTTCATCACCGCATCGCGCTGCTGTTCCGGCGCCAGACCTTCCAGGGCGCCGTGCTCCAGTTCCTCGATAAGGAGTTCATGCAGTCGAATCTTCGCCGCCTCAGCCTGGGCGTTTCCACCGTTGGCGCCGGCGAAGGAGTCCGCCGGACGCGCCATCGCGCGTGCGGGTTCGGACCGCGCCGTTTCGCCACGCGGCGCCGCTTCCTGGGATGGTACCGGGCTCGACAGAGAATTGCGGTGCGCGCTCATTCGCGATTGGCCGGGGAGTCCCGGAAGCGTGGCAGGCACTTGTTCAACATCGCCCCACGAACGGCCCTGGGGTGCGGGGCGCTGCAGTTGGCCCGAAGGCCGCAATCGTCCCATCTCCTGGTTGTCAGCTGCCCCCGAGGGCGGACTCTCGGGCGCCGGCCGGGCAGGATCCGCTCCAAGCCGGCGCCGCGCACCGGACCACCCAAACGCTGGGCGTTCCTCTTCCTCGGATGGTGGGCGGTCTCGAGTGTCGTCTGCCATTTCAGGTTACCTCGTGGGAGTTATGCGCTCTTTTTGAACAGCCGGCCCAGGTTGAACCCGCCGCCTCTGCGTTGTGTTTTTGACCGCTGGCGGATGCCCGCCAGGGCTCGCGCAATTTCGCGGATTTCCAGTGAGACTTTGCTGTTCGGCCGGCTCATGACAATCGGACGGCCCAACTGCGCGGCCTTCACAACCTCGTTGTCCTGGGGAATCTTCCACCAGAGCTCGGTGTCGAGCGTCCGCTCAACGTCTTTCTCCCGGACACCGGTATCAATACCCGCTCGGTTCAACACCACCTTGATTCGCTCGTCGTCGTTCCCGAACCGCTCGTGCAACATCTCAAGCGCCAGCACCGTGTCCTTGATGCTTGCCATGTCCAGCGTCGTGATCAGCAAGATCATCGTGCCGACTTCGATCGCCGCCGCGACGATTTCGTTGAACGTCCCCGGCGTATCCAGGATCACAAAGTCGTGCGTCTGCGAAAGGATATCGACGACATCGCGAATGTGATGCGAACTGAGGTTCCGCCAGTCGCTCGGCCGAGTCGGCGCTGGCAGAATCCGCACACCTGATTCGTGTACGACCAGGTAGTCGCGGAGCGAGTTGCGGTCCACGTTATCCAGGTTCCGAGCGAGGTCGGCAATCGAACGCTCCACGGGGATGTCCATCGTTATGGCCACGTCGCCGAAGCGCGTATCCATATCGACCAACGCCACCGTCTGGTGGGCCTCGCTCGCGAGTGCGACGGCGAGGTTTGAAGCGATGGTCGTCTTCCCGATGCCGCCCTTCGCCCCGAACACCGTGATGATCGTCCCCTGTGCCACCGGCGCCGCGAGTTCGCCCCTTCGGCGCATACCCTCGCGTTCCTTCTTCTCGAGCACCTTCATTACAGAAGCCTCGAGCTCTTCGGCGGTGTACGGCTCCTGGAGGTAGTCGGAGGCCCCACCAACCATCGATTGACGCATCAGGCGGATGTTCGCTTCGGTGGAAAACACGATGATCGGCAGGTCCGGCAGGCCATCGTTAATACGGGAAAGCGTCTGGATCGGACGAACCAGCGGCTCTTCAATACGCATCAAGACCAGGTCCGGCCGCATCTGGAAGCAAAGCGTGAACGCCTCGACTCCATACCCGGTCGTTGCCAGGACCTGGAAGCCCTGCATCGAAAGCATTTTCGCCATCTCCGCCGAACTTTCGCGGTCCGGATCAACCACAATAAGTTGCGGTACCCGTGCCATGTGTGTTCCTCCACCGTTCTCGCGCCCCGGGGACCGCCGGGGGCCTTCTGCCTGTGTTGGCAGGCGGCTACCCCTCTCGGGGAAGTCGCCTGCGTCGTTTTCGTTTGCCGGCTATCGCTTCGCCGCGAAGATGTCTTCGAATACGAACGATGTCGTCCCCGAAATCGGGTCCGCATCGCCACGTTGCCGTGGCAGGATGCGCCACTGGCCCGCGTCGTCGTCCATCGCATCAATCATCGCTACCTTCGCAACGAGATCCGGCGGAAGCGCCAGCGTGATGGAGATCGCCTTCTCATAGGTGGCGGCTTCCTGGTCGGGACTGACCGCCTGGGCCGCGGGGTTGGTGCTCACTCCGCCGCTCGTGTTGCCATCTTTCTTGACAGCGATTTTCGGGATCGTCTTC
>JANPDX010000712.1:0-3529 GCA_031431695.1 Dehalococcoidia bacterium | reverse complement strand
ACCGGCACGCCGGCGTCCTGATACGGCTTCAGCGAGCCACCAAGGTCACCTGGACTGGTGACGATCAAGGCATCGATGCGGCGTTCGAGCAGACGCCGTGCGAGGAGTTGGTATTCGTTGGCGTCTCCGCGAGCGTTCGCGACGAAGACGGCATATCCCTCTTGTCCAGCTCGGGCCCCGTACCCGTCGATGAAATCGACGATTGGGAGTTGTCGGAGCTGATAACAGAGCACTCCGAGCGTCATGGACCGAGAGGTGCGCAACCCGCGCGCGCCCTCGTGTGGGCGGTAGCGAAGCTCGCGAGCGGCGCGCTCGACACGAAGCCGGATCTCCTCGCCGACATAGGCGTGACCGGCGAGGGCCCGCGAGGCCGTGGCGAGCGACGTCTCAGCGGCGGCAGCGACCTCGCGGAGAGTTGCGTACTTGCCGCGTCGTGGAGTTGCCATCGACCTCAATTATAAACCACAGAACCACTGTGTAACGTTTCACCGACGCCATTCTCGGCGCAGCGTCCGGGATTTGAGGATGGCCGGCGGACATCTCGCGCGGGCGCCGGACGTACTGGAAACGATTTCACGCATCGCATACACTCGCCCGCAGCGCACGGTGCAGCCGATATCAGTCGGAGCCCCATGCCAGTGGAGAGCAACGTCATGGATTTTCAACTGCCTGAGCACACGCGAGCCATTAAGGACCTGGTCCGGCGGCTATCCACCGACTTCTGCATGCCTCTAGAGCGGAAGCTGCTCTCGGGAGAAGCGGTTACGGATGAAGATCAGCACGCACTTACCGAAGCAGCCACCGATGTCGGCCTTTGGGGCCTGAACTTGTCGAAAGAGCTTGGCGGAGCGGAGTTGAGCACACTCGACAACGTAGTCGTCACCGAAGAGAACTACCGGACGCTCGTGCCCATCGAGTTCGGAGGCGATCCGCTCATCCTCCAGGCGTGCGTGGGAGAACAGCGGGAACGCTTTCTTCAACCCGTTCTTCGCGGCGAGCGCCGAATCGCCTTCGCCCAGACTGAACCGTCTGGTGGTTCAGACCCAGGCAACCAGATGCGCACAACGGCCGTCCGGGACGGTGATGACTGGGTGCTGAACGGTTCGAAAGTGTTCATCACCGATGTGGATCGGGCCAGCTTCATAATTGTCATGGCGGTCACGGACACCACCAGGCGGCAGCGGGGCGGTGTCTCCGCCTTCATCGTCGAGAAGGGTTCTCCGGGGTTCGAAGTGGGCCGGCAGATCCCCTTGCTTCGGGCGGCGGCACATGACATCGGCTATCGACAATGGGAGTTGTTTTTCAACGACTGCCGAGTTCCGCATGCTCAACTGCTCGGCGAGGCGGGCCATGGCTTCGCGCTCGCGCAGAAATTCCTCGGAAACGTCCGGCTAAATATGGGGACCCGGGGTATCGGCATCGCGGACCGCTGCCTCGAAATGATGAAGGACTACGCAAAGCAGCGTGTGTTGTTCGGAGAACCGCTCTCTCAAAAGCAGGCGATCCAGTCGATGATCGTTGACTCTTGGATCGATGTGCACACGACACGCCTCGTCGCCTATGAAGCAGCCACGAAGAACGATCAGGGCCTCGACATTCGAATGGAGGCGGCGCTGGTGAAGCTCATGGGAACGGAAATGGTTGCGAGAGTAGTCGACCGGGCGATCCAGATCCACGGCGGATACGGCGTGACGACTGAACTGCCCTTTGCCTTCTGGTACAGCCGGATCCGGCAGATGCGCATCGTCGACGGCCCCTCGGAAGTCCACAAGTACCAGGTGCTCGGCCGAGCACTCCTGCGGCCTTAACAACGGCGCCGCCGGACGGAACTGCCGGCGTCCGATTGGGATGGCCCCGCGAACAGGGGGAGGTTCGCGAGGCCACCTGGCTTCAGATCCGACCGGTCAGGCCTTTAGCCAGGCATTCCGGGCGTTCCAGCGAACCTGGTTTCCCGAAACGGCGGAAGCACGCCAGTTCGCCAACTTTGGGTTCGCCATCGTGAAGCTCCACACGAAGTACGTGTAAAAGGTCGGAGCGTCCTTCACGATGATGTCCTGCGCTTGCAGCACCAATTCACGACGCTGGTCCCTGTTCAACGTCGAGCGTTGCTTTTCGAGCAGCGAGTCCAGTGCGGGGTTGGCGTAGCCCGCGTAATTGCCGCCCGCCGTGCTGTGGAAGCGGTCGTATAGGCGGTCCGGATCGTCCGGTGAAAAGTCCTGGCCGACGGTGATGTCGAAGTCGAACTTCGTGAACAGCCGGGAGCTGTAGTCGGCACTGGAGACAGCTTCGATTTCGACTTCCACCCCCAGCTGCTTCATGTCGGCCTGGAATTGCGTTGCCATCGCGACGTAGCTCGGCACCGTGGCGAGCGTCATGGCCTTCAGCTTCAGCCCACTGGGGTTAACCCCGGCAGCGGCAAGCAGGCTTCTGGCTTCCGCAAGGTTCTGGGCATGGTATTTCAGGCGTGACTCCGGCAACGCCCAATCCGTAAACGCTGGGGCGATCGGGCCCGAGATTCCGCCTTGCCCGGCGGACACGACCTGAATCCAGCCCGGAATATCGCAGGCCAGAGCGAGTGCTTGCCTCACGCGGGGGTCGCCGAACGGCGCACGCCGACCGTTGAAGGCTACGATCCCGAGTCCAGCACTCGGAACCTTGTATCGGGTTGCATCGGGCACCTGGCTCGCAAGGTTTGGCACGGTGTCCGGTGGAATAGCGGCGAACTCGCTCACCTCCCCAGCGCGGAACGCCGCCGCTTCTGCGGCTTTGTCCGGGATTGAGACGAGTTCGACCTTGTCAAAGTTCCCTCCCGTTCCCCAGTAGTCAGGGTTACGGGAGTAGGTAATCGTGATCCCCGGTTCAATGCGATCGACCTTGTAGGGGCCGGTGCCGATGTAACTCTTTAGACGGTCGCCATCCTGGGCAGCCTGCTCTTGCGAAATCATGCCAACCCAGGGACTGGCGAGTAGATAGGAGAGGGATGCGACGGGCTCGCTTGTGCGAATGCGCAGCGTGTAGCGGTCAACCGCGTCGATGGAGGTGGCCTTAGCGAGCCATGAACGCCGCGGATAGGTGGGCTGATTGGTCGACATGCGCTTCAGGCTGAACACGGCATCGTCCGCGGTGAATTCGCGCCCGTGAACGGGCGCGACGTTATGAAACTTCACGCCCTTGCGAAGGTGGTAAATGTAGGTGAGGTCGTCGGGCTGCTCCAGCCTTTCCGCAAGCGCAGGCGCCTGAATCAGCTTCGCGGGCACGGCCTCATCGAGCGTCATGAGGGTATCGATGGACCACTGCGCCGCTTTTGCGCCGGGGTCATTCGACGACTGATGTATGTCGGCATTGTCGATTGCCGGGTTTCCGCCCCCCAGACGGATGGTGCCGCCCTTCCGTGCCACTTCCGATGGCTGCGGGGTGGGCGGGACTGAAGCGCCTTCCTGCGTTGGCGTCGCGCCCTCTTCGTTGTCGTCACCGCCGCAGCCAATCGTGAAGGCGGTGGCCAGTCCGAGTGCGCCAGTGCCGCCCCCAC
>JANPDX010000711.1:0-5602 GCA_031431695.1 Dehalococcoidia bacterium | reverse complement strand
TTCTCTCCGCTCGATAGCCCCGCCAGCTTCTCGAATGGGACGCGCGGCACATCGACAAAGATGTCGATTCGGTCCATGAGTGGCCCGGAGAGCCTGCGTTGATACCTCGAGATAAGTTGCGGCGAGCAAACGCACTCACGGTCCGGGTCGCCGAAAAAGCCGCACGGACACGGGTTGTATGACCCGCAGAGAATGAAGCTGGCGGGAAACGTCACCGCCTGTTTGGCCCGGCTGATCGTGACGGTCTTGTCTTCAAGGGGCTGGCGGAGCATTTCGAGGACTCGCGGGTCGAACTCCAGGAGTTCGTCGAGGAACAACACTCCACGGTGCGCCAGGGTTATTTCTCCTGGCCTCGGAATGGACCCTCCGCCGACAAGGCCCGCGTTCGAAATCGTGTGGTGAGGCGCCCGGAATGGGCGGTTCGATACGAGTCCGCTGTTTGACGGCAGCAGTCCGGCGACGCTGTAAATGCGCGTGACTTCCATTGCCTCGGGGGTGGTCAATGGCGGCAGGATGGATGGCACTGCACGCGCGAGCAGGGTCTTGCCGCTCCCGGGCGGACCTTTCATAACGATGTTGTGGCCACCGGCCGCCGCAACTTCGAGAGCACGCTTCACGTGTTCCTGCCCAACAACATCGGCGAAATCGGTGACGTTGGGTGGAGGTTCCGAATCCTCCGAGTCCTCAATCCGATGATGAACGTCTATCGAAATGGCGCCCAACAAATGCGAGGCGAGCGATGCGAGGCTGGAAACGGGGTAGATCTCGACGCTTGAGACGAGTGCTGCTTCGGGAGCGTTTGCGACCGGCACAAAGGCGCGCTTTATGCCACGCGAGGCCGCGAGCATCACCATCGGAAGTAACCCCCTGACCGGCCGTACTTCTCCGGTTAGTCCGAGTTCGCCGATGAAAACCGCGTCTTCCACATCGGCGACGACCTGTCCCGATGCGAGCAGAATTCCCGTGGCGATGGGCAGGTCGTAGGCGGGCCCCTCCTTGCGGAGGTCGCTCGGCGCAAGCGAGATCGTGACTTTGCTGTTCGCGGGCCAACTCAAGCCGCTGTTGCGAATCGCCGAGCGGACCCGTTCGCGAGACTCCTGCACAGCCGTATCAGGCAACCCCACGACAATGGTTGCCGGCAGCTGAGAGCGCGTGATATCGACCTCGACATCGACCAGCTCGCCGTCAAGGCCCACAACCGCACAGCTCAGGACCTTCGCCAACATGCGCGGATTGTGGAAGCAATCGACCGAAGGGGTCAATGTTGGGGGAGGGACCCTTCCTTTGTGGAATGCTTGCTAAGTGCCAGGGCCATCGTGTCCTGCGAACTCCAAAGCTAGCCGGCACGTGCCACGAGCTGCTCGTTCAGACTCCTGCCGCGCCAGGCAGCGCCCGAAAGAACTGCTCGGTCGCCGTATCAGCAGGAAAGAAGCTCTCGATTCGGAGTTCATCAGCAGTAACGTCCTGCGCAGTCCCAAAGGTGGCGATAACCGTAAAGAGCGAAAGCCGCGCGCCGTTGACTTCCACCTCAATCGGCAACACCGGGACGAGGTCCGCATTCCATGAGTGGTTCAGCAGCGACGCCTCCTGAAGTGGCTCAAGCTCAGCCAGCACGGCCCTCATCTCCTCGCCACCGAGTGCTTCGGCCTCTCGCCTGGCCCGCTGCCAGAGCAAGGGGGCGATCGAATGCCAGTTTTTTACGAACGGTCGCAAACCCCGCGGGTGGAAAAACAGTTGCATGAGGTTGCGCTGTTCGCTTCCCAGGTCTGCCCATAGCTCGCCCCCTACGAACTCCGCCATTCGTTCGAATGGGGCGTTCGATGCGCGGATATTCCAGGCACGATCGACGGCAATGGCCGGGAAGGGTTCGTGATTGGTGAGCGTCATGCGAATTGCCAGCATCACCTGGCTCATTTGTGGATCGTCGAGTGGTCGCGCCTTGAACACGGCCGCGAAGCCGGCCGCGGTCAACCATTCGTTTCGGTCACGCAAAGGAACCTCAAGCGTTTCGCTCAGCTGCATGATCATGCTCCGGCTTGGGCGGGCGCGGCCGGATTCGAGGTAACTCAGATGGCGCTGTGAGACGCCGGCCGACAGCGCCAATTCGAGTTGCGAAAGCCGTCTCCGGTTTCGCCACTCCCGGAGCAACCGTGGAAACCCGTCGCGACCCTCCAGCCGCGCGCCATCCGTCATTCGCATTGCCTCACCCCGTTCCACGCCCATTCTCGCCCGACCGGGGCTGCGCTCAATGACCTCACAGGTAATTGCTGGCGCGCGCGGACGCTCCTAACTTCAAGCCACGCTAAACGCTCACGGAGGAACCCGATGTCCGGCAAAGTTTTCGTACTCGTCGCTGTGACGGCCGCGTTCGGCGTGCTCACGGCGATCGCCCTGGCCGATGTTGGTCCCTGGGGCATTGTCGAGCCGCACTTCAAGAGTTGGGGCGCCGCTCAGGTCTTCTGGGACCTCGTCATCATCGCCGTCCTCGCCGTGATCTGGATGGTACGTGATGCCCGGGCTCGCGGGGTGAACCCGTGGCCATTCGTCCTGCTGACGCTCATCGCCGGGTCGTTCGGTCCGTTGCTCTACCTCATCGTTCGCGAACTGCGGTCGCCGGCCGGGCGTCCTGGCCAAACCTAAAGCCGAAGCGCCGGCAGGTGAACCGGTTCGCATCAGAGAACAGCGAAAACACTCAGTAAACTCAAAAGGAGAGCCCCATGCCCACACAGCCCCAAGCCCCGATCGATGTCGTCAAGGCCTTCCTCTGCGCAATGGAGGTGAAAGCGTACGACACGGGTCTGTTGTTCATCGCCGAGAACTGCGAGTACGACAACGTGCCGATTTCGAAGCAATACGGACCAGCCGGCGTGCGCGCCGTGCTCGAGCCGTTCTTCGCTCCGACCATTGAGAACGAGTTCGTTATCCTCCGCGAAGTGGCGGACGGGCCGATCGTCTTCGTCGAGCGGCTGGACAGGCACCGCCTGGCGACGGGATGGATCGAACTGCCGGTAACAGGCGTCTTCGAAGTCCACGACGGACTTATCACGGTTTGGCACGACTACTTCGACGCCGCGACGATCATCAGCAAGTGGCCGCGCCCCGGAGCGTGAACCGTCACCGCAAGTGCCAATGCCCGCTCACCGCGCGCCACAGGACCTTCGCGAGCACACGGGGATTGTGGAAGGAATCGGGTGAAGGGGTCAATGTTCGGGGCCCGGCGACATCCTGCGACACCTTTTTGGGCCGGCTCAACGCTAACCAGGGCTTGCGTTGGCAACCAACATCGCCAGCTCCGTGCAAGCACTGGGAAAAAATAGACAATGACTAGACACTACACTAAGGTTTGTTCAATGCTTGTCAATGTATCCAGCGCCTTCAACGGCCAGCATGCCGGTGCCGGATCCACAGCAAGCCAAGAGGAGAAGACGATGGACTGGAGTTATCCGGCAGGCGCCGGCGAAGAGGGCATCTACGAGATCGGCCGCCGGCTTGCGGAGCGACTGGGGCGTTTTCCGCATGCCACGGCGTTCATTCACGACCCCCGCGAGATGCTGCGAGTGACGAGGCGAGTGGAGTCCACGTCGAAGACAGGTGCGCTCTTGGTCGGCTTCCAGACTTCCAAGAAGTTCGACATCCAAGGCTCCCGATATCAGGAGTTGGTGGCAGCGAACACTCGTGTCACGGTCTACGGGACGGGCCGTCCCGAGGTCGTTATTGCAGGTGTGAACTACTGCAAGCTCGAACCTGACACGCGAAGGCTCGAGAACCAGTGGTTTCTTGTATCGGATGCGCCGTTGCCGATCGCCTTCGTCAGCTGGGAGTTGGGGGACCCCGCAAGCTTCGGCCTGGGAGGCGCAGCAGACGAAGGCAAGTGCTTCGTCGGATTCGTTTCCGACGACGCGGACGTCGTCGCGGAGCTCATTGGGGAGCTTACCGGCGTGTCCGGCTCGAGCGCTGGTGAGGTGGACTCGAAGGAGCTCCCACCGCAAGCGGTATCGGTCTCCGAGACGGCGGCACCCCACGAAGCTGCGACCGAGCGACTTCCCCACACTGACGTTCTGGCGGATTCCATTGTCGTGGCAGTCGGGGCATTGACGCCCGCTCAGAGCGGGGCAGCACGCGGGGCCGTCGTGGTCCCAGTCGGATTGGGCGATTCTGATCCTGCCCTGCACCTCGCTATGGCGGTTGCGAAGGCAGAAGCACGCTCGCTCGTCCTGGTCGAACGGAGCGGCGAAGGTCTGTTTTCCAGTCCGTATGCCGACATGCGGGGCGACGACGACATGCGGCCGCGCCAAGACGCGCTCTTCGGCGCCGCCATCGCCCGACGCGAAGGTCGCGCCGCGACCGCCAGCGCTATCGATGCCGCGACGACTCTTGGTGTGAGCGCTGGCGGCTGGTTTCCGACGGCGGCTGGCGGAGATGGTCTACGGGTCGCGCTTGCGAAATTCGACGGCGCGCTGCTCGTTGTTCCCTCGGAGACACGCCGGCCGAGCATTGGCGAGCGAATCCGGGGCATGACCATCGACAAGCTCCAACGGCTCGGAGTGCCAGTGCTGGTGGCGGATTGACGCCCCTTCCTAACAATTAGGGGCGACGGGCACCGTATCGACGGCCACAAGTTGCCAATGGACGCCGGTAGTAGCGCGCACTACGATGCGTCATCCGAACCAAGAGCCACCGCGATGAATAACCGCTCTGGCTACGAAATCACATCGTCGTCCACACGAGCCGTCGAGCACCTGAACGAGGCCGTTCGACTCACAACCTCCCTTGGACCCGGTGCCGCCGACGCCTACAAAGCCTGCCTGCTGGAGGAGCCGAACCTCGCCCTGGCTCACGCCGGGCTGTCTTTCACCCAACATTTAGACGGACAAGGCGATCCGGCGCGGGAGTCATTCGCTGCCGCGCGCAGTTTCGCTTCCAGCGGAAACCGGCGGGAGCAGCGGCACATCGAGGTGGTTGGTGCGTTCTCGGAACGAAGACCATCGGCGGACCGTTGAGCTCGGCCGTGAACATCTCTCGGGGTTCCCTAGGGACTTCCGAGTGGTTGGCGTCACCATCCTTTCCCTCAATGTCGGTGGGGGGCTCAGGCGAAAGGCGGAGGCGCTGGAATTCCTCAGTTCCCTCCGCCACGCCCTCGAGGGGGATGGGTATTTCGAGCGCCCGTTGAGCTTCCAGATGACGGAAAACAACCTGTGGGATGAAGGACGCCGGCACGCCCAGATCGGACTGATGGCCGACCCAGGGAGCTTCTTCTCCGGACCGAGGAGTTTGTCCGCATCGGCGGCAGTCGAGCGCAATTTGAAGTCTTCGCCGACACCCTCATTGGCGCTTGCTTGCGTTCGGGCCGTCACGAGCGGGCCCGCCAACTCCTTGATGAGCGACTGAAGCGTCGGCCGTCAAGGCGTGACGAGCAATGGCTCGCCGCCGCAGCAGGCTGAACCCAGGCACGGACGAAGGTTGGTGATCCTCCGCCCCATTCCCCCCACCCCAAACGCCCATTCGGACCCGATCAAGCGTACATTTGGCCATGGCCCCACGGTTCCCCGGATGGCATCGTCCGAAACATGCGGCGGCATCTTTGCGCCCGTAGGACGAGGGG
>JANPDX010000710.1:0-2537 GCA_031431695.1 Dehalococcoidia bacterium | reverse complement strand
CCGAGCCTGCCGCGTTTTTCGGCACGTATGTCGAAGTGAAGCCGTATTCGCGCCTCGCGTGGACCAATGACGAAGGTGGCGAGGGCGGGCCTGTCACCACGGTGACCTTCGAGGAAAAGGGCGGCAAGACGCTGGTGGTCCTGCGCGAGAGCTATCCTTCGAAGGAAGCGCTCGACGCTGCCGGCACGGGCTCAGCCGATGCACTGGTCGAGACGTTCGATCAGCTGGACGAGCTTCTCGTCGCCCTGGGTGAGGGCTCGGGACAGTAACAGAGTCGTGGATCTCGCGGTCGGTCGTCTGATGGTCCCGGCTCACACTGGCCGGGGCTATCGGGTCCCGCGGTACGTAGTCTCATCTGTCCCGACATGAGTGCGTGGGCGCCATCTAGGGCTCGGCATCAGCGGCGGCCCGCACCGATTCTGACCTGAGAGATCGACGCTACCATCGGCGAGTCGCACCAAATAGGCACCGCCGTCCTCCTGCCGCAATTCGACGCGCTTGGCGAGGCCGGGCTGAACCCCGTCCGCGCGGATCAGGTTGGTGCGTGCGTCACCATTCGTGGCGGTGTCGATGCTCACCACGTGTCCGCCGGTGTCGCCGACCGCGTCCGCAAGCCAGACCGTCGAATAGCCGTTCGCCGTACCGATCTCGACCACGTGACGGGCACCGGTGATCCGCACAATGAGACTTAGGAGCCGTAACACAACTAATTGATCACTTGTGGCTGGGACGGATCTGGTAGTTCCAATCGCCATGAAACGAATCTGGATTCAGATTGATACCCGCGAAGTCCTGGTCAGAGACCTTCACGCCGTTCTCGTACCTGCCCCGGTCCAGGGCGGCTTTGACACGGAGTCCTTGGTCGGTCTTGGCATGGCCGATCAGATTGACGATCACGGCGTGACTGACCAGTGGGCGTCCACGCCAGTTCTCAGTGATGTGGCAAAACATGCGATGTTCGATCTTGTTCCACTTGCTGGTGCCGGGCGGAAAATGACAGACCGAGATCGCCAAGCCGAGCTGGTCGGCCAACTTCTGCAGGCCGAGCTTCCACAGTCGCGAGCGGCTGCCGTTACTGCCCCCGGCATCCGCCGTGATCAGCAGCTCCTTGGCCCGAGGGTACGCACGCCGACCCATTCTGCGCCACCAGCGGCGGATCGTCGCCACCGCGAACTCGGCGGTGTCGTGATCGATCCCGATGCTCATCCAGCCATCGTTGCGGCCCAGGTCGTAGACTCCGTAGGGAATCGCCACGCCCAGCTCCGGGTCGCGGAAGTCGTGGACCCGGACCGGTTGCGGGTGGCCCTGGGGACGCCATTCACGCCCCGGGTTCTTGAAATCTCCCACCAATTCCCGCTTCTTGGTGTCCACCGAGATCGCCGGCTGCCCGCGGCGGTGGAAGCTCTGCACCTTCCGGTTGATGTGGTGGAACTGGGCATCCCGATCCGGGTGGCCGGCACCTTCACGCGTCTTCCGGTTGGCCTGCAGGTGGTAGTCGAGCTCTCCCAGCAGGCGCGCCACCGTCATGTGGCTGACCTCGTGCCCCTGGCGCTGCAGCTCCTCTGCCAGCTTGCGCGTGCTCTTGGAGGTCCAGAGCAGGTGAGACATCGGGTCGCCTCGGGTCACCGGGTCCAGCAGTCGCTTCAGATCGCGGAGCAGGGTTCGGTCCTGCGCGGTCAGCCGCCGCCGTCCGCCGCCAACCCGCCGGATCCGCTGCGGCTCGGGGGCGTCGAGCGACGCCACCAGGCCCGGCAGTTCGGTCTCGATCTCGCGGATGCCACGCCGAATGGTGGTGGGGGACAGCCCGGTGGCCCCGGCCACCGCGCTGATGCCGCCGCGCTTCAACGCCAGCGCCTCACAGGCCGCCCAGCGCCGTTTCAACCTTTCGTTCATCACGGCGGACAGAGTATCGTATTTGTCCCGCATCGAGGCGATCATCGGCGTACGTCCGTGTACGGCGCGGCAACGCAGAACTGATACTCGACAACGGGCTAATCGTCAACTTATTTTGTTACGACTCCTAAGGTGAGCCAGTTGGTTCGAAGCGATCACCGCCACCCACCTGGGGCCCATCCCGATGCGCGACCTCACCACCGGTTCGGTCACACAGCACCTGTTCGCGACCGCCGGTTTCATGCTGGTGACGATGCTGTTTCAGACCCTTTATTTCCTGGTGGATCTCTACTGGGTCGGGCGCCTGGGCAAGGAGGCGGTGGCGGCGGTCGGCGTGGCGGGCAACCTGATGTTCGTCTCGCTCGCGGTGTCCCAGATGCTCGGGGTGGGCACGACCACGCTGGTGTCGCACGCCGTCGGCCAGCGCGATCGCGAGCGGGCGCTGCTGGTGTTCAACCAAGCGCAGGTGCTCTCGCTGGTCGTGGCCGCGGCATTCTTCGCTCTGGCGACCGCCGCGAAGGGCCTCTACGCGCGCGGCCTGACTCCCGATCCGATCACCGCGTCCCTGGCCGCGGATTATCTGAAGTGGTTCGTGCCGGCACTGGCGCTCCAGTTCGGCATGGTCGCCATGGGGGCAGCACTTC
>JANPDX010000709.1:0-3362 GCA_031431695.1 Dehalococcoidia bacterium | reverse complement strand
TGGTCGTACATCTCGCTGCGGAGCTGCAAAAGCAGGCGGTTGCCCATCCACGAAGTGGAGAGGAGCTGGATGTACGTCGATACCCAGGTGATCCCGGCGGCGCCGGCCATGATGCCCATCAACCACCAGACCCGCTCGGTGTTACCATCGACTCCCGCTTTTACGGTCATAGCGATAAGCAGCGGCTGGAGAAAGCTGGTGACGGCGGAAATGATCATGCAGGCCAGCGCGAGGAATGCCTGCTTCTTGTAGGGCTTGAGGTAGGGGAGGATGCGGCGCACAACCTGGGAGTCGTAGGCCTTGCCAAGGTACTCATCGTCCCAACCATCGCTGCCGCGGCCTGATCGTTGGGGACCCATGGCCTGGCCACCGATACCCGTGCTCCAACCGCCAGCGCCGGCGCCACCAAACATTGCCATTAGGAAGCACCTCCCGTGCCGTGGCTCTCAGCGAGCATTCGGGCACGAACCCGTTCGAGGACCTGGGGCGGAATTCCTGCTGTGTCGCCCTTCTGAATGCGCTCGCGGAGGGCGGCGATCATCTCGGGTGAGGGTGTACCGCCGGCGAACCCCGACGGCATTGAGGATGACGCCGTTTCCGGCGCGGGGCGCCCGAGCGCTTCTTCCTGATCGCGGAGTTCGAGATCGAAGATGCGGCGGTAGAGTCCTTCTTGTTCGAGCAGTTCGCTGTGCTTGCCGCGCTGGACGACGCGGCCGTCCTGCAGGACGAGGATCTCATCCGCGCGCATAACCGTGCGCAAACGCTGGGCGATGACGAACGTTGTGCGTCCCTTCATGAGTTCGTTCAGCGCCTGCTGGATGAGGAATTCGGTCTGGGAGTCCACGCTGGCCGTTGAGTCATCGAAGATGAGTATTTTCGGATCGAGCAAGAGCGTTCGGGCAATAGCGATGCGCTGTTTTTGCCCGCCGGAGAGCGTCACACCGCGTTCGCCGACCCACTCGTCGTAGCCGTACGGCAGGCTGACGATGAAGTCGTGGATGCGGGCCGCTTTCGCCGCGGCTTCGATGTCTTCGGCGGTCGCTTCGGGCCGCCCATAGGCGATGTTGTCGCGGATGGTCCCAATGAACAGGAAGACATCCTGCTGGACGATGCCAATGTTCTTGCGCAGCGAGTCGATGGTGACGTCGCGTACATCGATGTCGTCGATCGTGATCTTCCCGGCGGTGACGTCGTAGAAACGGGGGATAAGGTTTACGACGGTCGACTTGCCAGAACCCGTCGGTCCAAGAAGGGCGATGACCTTGCCTGGCGTCGCGTCGATATCGACTTCGCTGAGGACTGCGCTGAGGTTGTCGTAGCCGAAACTGACCCTTTCGAACTTGACATGGCCGGAGGCGTTTTCGAGTACTGCGGCGCCTGGTTTTTCCTGAACCGCAGACTGGGCATCGATGAGTTCGAATACGCGCTCGGCGGAACTGATGCAACGAGCGACGATGTTGATGATGAAGCCGATGGACCGGACCGGGAGCTGGAGCGTGTTCAGCCAGAGTGTGAACAACGTCAGGTTGCCGACGGAAAGGGTGCCCTGGGAGATGAAGTAGGCGCCGACTCCGACGGTGACGGCAACCTGGGCGGCGGAGATTCCCTGGAGCATCGGCTGGTTGCCGGCCTGCATCCGCGACGAGTAATAGCTGAGGTCGGCCTGCTTCTTTGCGACGGTGGCGAACTTCTGGCTTTCGAACGGTTCCTGCGCGAACGCCTTAACAACGCGGATGCCCGTGAGGCCTTCCTCGGCGACCTGGGTCATTTCGGCCTGGTTCTGCTGGATCTGCATCCACACCGGCCGCAAGCGCGAACTGGTGACGTAGGAGCGCCAGGCGAGGAATGGCAGGCTGGCGACGCTTACGAGGGCTAGCTGCCAGTTGACGATGAACATGCCCACCACGGAGATGACCAGCATCAGGGTGATAAAGGCGAGGCGGAGGGCGCCCATGTTCACGAACATCCGGATGTTTTCCACATCCTGGGTGGCGCGGGACATGATCTGACCGGTCTGGGCCTTGTCGTGGTAGGCGTAGCTGAGGCGCTGGAGGTTACCGTAAATCTCGTTGCGAATGTCGTAGGCGACTGATTGGCCGACGGTTTCGCCGAGGTATTGCTGCCCAAACTGAGCGGCTCCGCGCCCGATCGCGAAAACGACGATGGCCAGCGACCCGAAAATGATCAACTGTTCGTTGCCTTCGAGGCCTGTCAACCGGCCGGTCGCGTCCTTCTGAGGATCGAGGCCAAAGTCGATCGCGAAGCGGATCAGCAACGGGCTCACCATGACGAAGACACTGGCCGCCAGCATTGCCACCCAGGCGAGTGACAACTGCTTCTTATAGGGCTTGAGGTACGGAATGAGGCGCACGAGCCAACGCACAGGGCTGCCCTCCTGATATTGGAGACTAGCATACCTTCACGTTCGCGTGAAGGTATGCGCCGGACTAACGCGACAGAGGGATTCGGGTGGAAGGTGGGCGTTCGAATGCGCGCTGCTACCATGAGTTCGGCCCATGAGTTCGCAGCCCGACCACTACACGTTGCTCCAGGTGAGCAGGACATCGACCGAGGCGGAAATCCGGGCGGCCTACCGAAAACTCGCACGCGAGCACCATCCCGATACGAACGCCTCGCCCGAGGCCGAAGGGCTGATGCGCCGAATCAATGAGGCCTGGGAAATGTTGCGGGACGCCGGGCGCAGGGAGGCCTACGACCGCCAGCTTCCGCGGACTTCGCGGCCGATTCGCCCCGTGCGGCGGCCGCCACCGCAGCGAGCGACCCCCGGACGCGCGGAGGCGCGATCCTTCGCGGAGGACGCACCTCGCGAGGCCGCACGGCCAGGAGCCGAGTTCACAGGCGATGCGACGATCAATTGGTATGAGAAGCTCGGAGTGCGGGAGGACGCACCGAAACAGGCCATTCTGAAGGTGCTTTCGCGGATGGCTGGCGAACTGGCGTCAGCGGGGATCACCGCCACGGAATTCACACGCCGAAAGGAAACCATGCGCGAGGCTTGGGCGATCCTCGGCGACCAATACATGCGGGCGGCATATGACCGGGCTCGCCGAAGCGCCAAGGCGGCCGGGGCGAGCCGCGCGGCCGAAGAAGCCAAACGGCCCTCGCCACCGCCACCTGGATTCCGGGTGGGCCCGGTTACGTGGAACGGTCTGATGGTGGACAAGGGCATCGAGCTGCGTGGGGCGGACCTGCGTGGGGCGGACCTGCGCGGCCTTGACCTGGCACGCATCGACCTGCGCGAGGCGAAACTCCAGGGGGCCGACCTTGAGGCCGCTTCGCTACGAGGCGCGAAGCTGGCGGGCGCCGACCTTTCGGGCGCGAACCTGCACTACGCGGATCTG
>JANPDX010000708.1:0-5330 GCA_031431695.1 Dehalococcoidia bacterium | reverse complement strand
AGGTCGCGTATCTCCGATTCGAGGGCTGCGAGCCCCACCCGCCGCAGGGCGATAACCTCGCGCTGTTCTTGCAGGAGTGCCACTACGCCGGCATCACCCGGTTCCGACGAAAGGCACAGGCCAGCGACACGACCCGCCTCCAGGGCGGGCAGCCCGAGGCGCCGTAGGGTGGTGACCAACTGGAGCAGCGAGAGGTCACGCTGCGAATAGTCGCGGTAGCCGTTCTCGCGCCGCCGCGCCGGCGGCAGGATGCCTTCGCGCTCGTACCAGCGCACTCCCGATGGCGAAAGGCCGGCTTGCTGTGCCACTTCCGAGACATTCATGTCGGCCATGAACGTACACCTTGCAGCGGCTGCAAGGTCAACCCCCGAAGAAATGCTAGCCCGAGTGATCGATAGCGCCTATACTCACCGCAAGTAGCTACGGAGGCACCCGCGTGAGTGAAACAGCGACGTATCGATCGGAACTCACGGCAAGGTTGCGGGCCGTAACGGAAGACCTGAGCTGGGCCGTTCGCGGCACGGGCGTCGAACAGGCTGCCTACAAGCCGGCCGACTACGAGTGGTCGATGCACGAACACCTTTCGCACATGCGAGACATGGAACAGCAGGTCTATCTGCCACTTCTGCGCTGGGCCACGGTGCCGGACATGCTCGACCCGCTCGATTACAGCCGGAAAGAATGGCACGAAAGCCGCTACCGCCCGATGGAGTCGCTCGCCAGCATCGTTTCGGACATTCAGCGCATCCGCGAAGAAGAGCTCGCCATCTTTCGCGATCTCAACGACCTGACCTGGACGAAGCTGCGAAACGAATCCCGCTGGGGCCCGGTGACCTGCCAGTGGATCGCTGAACTCATGTACCGCCATGCGCTCGACCATCTCCAGGGGATGATGGCGTTGAAGCAGGACCTCAACCTTGCCACACTGCAACCACCACCAATCGTGGTTGGTGGATACATCGGCGGAAGGGTCTAAATGCCGCTCCGAAGCATTATTTCCATCCCCGCTTCTGGCGCGGGACTTCAAGACGCGATCGAATCGCAGGCGGACGCGGTGTTGCTGACGCTCGCCGACGACATACTGCCGGTGGCGGACCTTCGCGAATCGGCGGTGAAAGCTACGGCGCGGGCAGCGGAGGCTGGCAAAGCCGTCCTCGTCACCGTGAACCACCCGCGGACGCGGATGACGCGCGAAGACATCGAAGCCGTACTGACCCCCGCGGTAAAGGGCATCCTCATTCCGCACGCCGTCGAACCCCAGGATGTCCGTGACCTCGCCGTGCTCCTCCGCGAGTTCGAACTTCAGCGCGGCATTGAACCGGGCGACACGGAAGTCTTCCCGATTGTTGATACAGCCCGGGGCCTTCTGCGAGCTGGCGACATCGCTTCAGCGGCGCCGCGTGTTGGCGGGCTGGTCTTCCACTCCCGCCACTATGCCCACGATGTTGGCGCCCGAGACGAGCAAAAGGGCGACCGGCTTGCCTACGCACGAGGCCAGGTGGTCGCCATCGCGCGCGCGGTCGGCGGGCAGCCCATCATCCTCTGCGACGGGCTCGAACTGACGTACCTCTCGCAGTACGGGTTCGCGGGCGCCATCCTCCCAGACCCACGCATGGCGCCCGCCGCCAACGCCGCGTTTACACCGCACGATGCCGTGCGCGTGCAGGCCCAACAGGCCCTCGAACGGTTCGAGCAGGCGCGCATTGACGGCCTCTGGGTTGCCCGCCACGGCGAACGCGTCGTGGACGCGGCCTCCGCAAAGCGGGCCCGGCGGCTCATGGATTAGCTTTTACCCCAGGCTGGCGAGGTAGTGCTCCGCCGCGATTGCGGCGGTTGCGCCATCCCCCGCGGCGCTGACCATCTGGCGGGCGGCCTTCGTGCGAAGATCGCCGGCCACGAACATGCCAGGCAGGTTGGTGGCCATCTCAAGGTCGACGATCGCATGGCCTCCGGCATCGAGAGCAACAAGACCCTTGAGCAAGTGACTGTTCGGAGCCTGCCCGATGAAGATGAACACCGCCGACGCCGCCGTTTCCGAAGATTCGCCAGTCTTCACATTCTTCAACACGACCTTTTCCACGGCGTCCTTGCCCTCAATTCGTTCCACCACGGTGTCCCAGACGAAGCGAATCTTGTCGTTCGCGCGGGCACGCTCCTGGAGGATGGCGCTGGCCCTCAGGGTGTCGCGCCGATGGACGATCGTCACCGTCTTTGCGTAGCGGGTGGTGAAAAGCGCCTCATCGAGCGCCGCATCGCCACCACCGACCACGATGACATCCTGGTTCACGAAAAACGCGGCGTCGCAGGTGGCGCAGTAGCTCACTCCGCGACCGATGAACTGTTCTTCGCCTGGCACTCCGAGCCTGTTGTAGTCGGCGCCGGCCGTCGCGATAACCGCACGGGCACCGTAGCTGGCGGAATCGGTCGCCAGGACGAACGTGCCGTCAGATTCATGGTCGAGCTTCTCGACGCATGTGTACTCGATGCGGGCGCCGAACTTCTCGGCCTGTTTGAGGATGTTCTGCGCCAGGTCAAAGCCGTTGATACCTCCGGGGAAGCCCGGGTAGTTTTCGACAACGTCGGTCGTGGCAATCTGGCCTCCGGTGACGTTGCCTTCGAACACGATGGTTGAACGGCGGGAGCGGGCGGCGTACACGGCGGCCGTGAGCCCGGCGCCGCCACCACCAATGATGGCAATATCGAACGTTTCCAATGGAGTCTCCACTCAAGAGAAAAGGCCGGAGGAGAGTCCCCCGGCCTTCGCTACACGTTTCTTGTGAGAGGCGTTAGACGAGGGCTTCGTCGATGCGCTTCTTCAGGTCGCTTTTTGGACGGAATCCGACAACCGTCCCTTTGAGTTCGCCATTCTTGAAAATGAGGAGCGAAGGAATGCTGCGGATCCCGTGCTTGCTCGGGACTGTCGGGTTTTCGTCCGTGTTCATTTTGAAGAAGCTGACCTTGTCTTTGTATTCCTCGGAGAGCTCCTGCACGATTGGCGCGACCATGCGGCAGGGGCCACACCAGGGGGCCCAGAAATCGACAAGGACCGGCAGGTCGGACTTGAGGACATCGGCATCCCAGGTCGCATCGGTGGTTTCGCGGACATCGGACATTGTTGGGGTTCCTTTCGTTGGCCCTCGAACCCGGGACCATTGGAGATGTAGCCAAAGCATACCCCCACGGGGTATAGTTGTCAACGGTAGGAGGCGACCACGTTCATGACTCCCGAAGAGACGAAGAAGTTGTTGGACCGGCTCTCGCGGGTAGAGGGCCAGGTGCGCGGCCTGCGCAATATGCTCGAAGACGGCCGTTGCTGCGAGGACGTGTTGACACAGTTGCTCGCGGCCCGAAGCGGGCTCGAGAGCGCGAGTGTGCTCGTCCTTGAAAAACATCTGAACGATTGCGTGCTGAGCGACGCGATGATCGATAACGCAACCGTGGACAAATTGCGCGAAACGCTGAAACTCTGGAGCCGGCACACGTCCCACGTGAGCTGAGTTCCCTCTCTCCCGACGCACTTGCTACCGCGCGCGTGAATGATCGATTGGGGGGAAGGCAGAACCTACTCGGGCAGGTTCTTCGAAAGTTCTGTGTAACGGCGGGCGTATCTGCCGATGTCGGGCTCGGGGCCCATGGCTGCTTCGACTTCCTTGCCGTACTTGGCCTCAGCCTCTTCGAGTTGATCGCCGATGGTCTTGTGGCGAACGAATTTGCTGACGATGCGCTTCATTTCGTGGCCTCGCTCGCGCCCGGCCTGCTTGCACTTCGGCAGCACGACTTCGGCCTTCATGGTCCGGCTGAACACTTCATCACGGCTGCCGCACTTACCACACAGAAACTCATACAGAGGCATGGGCGCATGGTAGCGGCATTGGCGGACGGTCGCCACATTGTGTACCCGTTCAAGACGGCCGGGCCGCCCGTTCGTTGAAATGCCGGAGAGGTTCCCCGTTTCGCGTTCCCGCCATACCCTGCATTCATGATGCGAACCACGCTCCCTCGCCTTTTCCTCCTGGCGGCGCTCCCCGGCGCTTTGCTGTTTGCAGCCTGCGGCGACGACGGCGATGCGAACGACCCAACCACCAAACCCTCGAACACCATCGTTACCGAACGGACTCCGGTGCCTTCAGCATCGAAATCGCCATCCAAAACCACAGGACCAATTACCTTGAACAACCCAACAGTCACCGCCAGCGGATTGAAGTATGAAGACACCACCGTCGGGACGGGCGCGAGCCCCAAGACCGGGCAGCGCGTCACCGTGCATTACACGGGGACGCTGACAAACGGCACAAAGTTCGATAGCTCCCGCGACAAGGGCACGCCGTTTACCTTCGTAATCGGCACCGGAGCCGTTATCAAGGGTTGGGATGAAGGCGTGGCCACGATGAAAATCGGCGGCAAACGCGTCCTGTATATCCCGGCAGCGCTTGGCTACGGTTCACGCGCCAACGGGCCGATCCCCGCGAACTCAGACTTGATCTTCGAAGTCGAGCTCATCTCAGTTCAATAGGTCGGCGAGATTACCTTGCGGCCTCGAGATCGGTGAGCATCTTCGCGAGTGTCGTCAGTTTTTCGGGCGCCGTTTGGCCCAGGACCGCCGCCCAGGCGTCGCACGTCGGCGTGAACTTCTTGTAGTCTGCGCCAGCGAATTGGTTTGGGCGCCCGGTGCTCACATCACTGCACATCCTCGTGACAGGGTCCTGCAGGAAGTTAATAGCACAGTCCCCTTTTCCGTCGACCTGGCCCTGGACGCACGTTTTGATCTTGGTTATCTCTGCGGTGAACGATGCACTCATCGCAGCCGTACCGGCAGCATTGGAGCCAGTCTTGGCGCCTTCACCCGCGGTGCCACCACCCCCACATGCAGCTATGGGGATGACGAGGGCGGCGGCAAGCAGGAGGTGTTTCATGTCTGGGGAGTCTAAGCGGCCTGACCTCGCATGCAAGTGCCCGATGTGAGTTACAGATTCTTTGGTTGCGCAACGAAGAGTTTCCGGCGGTAGGACATACAACAAACCCAACGTCAGCCGCCGGGGTAAGCCTCGCAAAGCGTCAGCAGACCCGATACGGGATATTCGGGAGCTCTCAGCGCCTCCCAGAACTCAATCCTCGCGGGTCGCCCCGGGTCAGTTCGGTAGTCGATCACCAGGTAGGTGTTGGATCCCACCGCGGCCCGCTGCACCACGGTTCCATCCTGCAAAAGCATGATCGACTCGCCCTCGAACTCTGGCATGGCACCGTGTTCGACGTTGGCCAACCGAAATTCGATAGCGCCAAGGCTGCAGATCAACTCCATGGCCTGAGCGTGGAGCCGGACTGTTAACGGT
>JANPDX010000707.1:0-7561 GCA_031431695.1 Dehalococcoidia bacterium | reverse complement strand
CTTGAAGAGGCACGGAAGGCGCGGGAAGAGGGAGACCGCCTCCGCCGGGAAGCCCGAGCGGATGGTGACCGCCTCCGGCGGGAGGCCCGAGCAGAAGCGGAACGCATCAGAGAAGGTGCCCGGCGCGTACGCGACGCGGCTCGCCAGGGCAACCGCCACGGGCCCGGTTTCGGGCCACCACCCGGCGGATTTGGGCGCCATCAGAGCCGCTTTCACGACGAAACAGATTCCCCGACGGAAGGTATCAGGACCGAACGGCCACTCCCGTTTGATGGCGTGCGTCAGGTGTCTATTGACCAAACCGCTGGAAGACTCACGGTTCGTCTCTGCCAGGAAGGCGAGCTTCCCGGGATAGTTTCCTCGGGCCAGAAGGCTTCGCCCGAAATCACCGTGCAACAAGACGGCGACCGGCTTCTCATCGAAGTGAAACTTTCGAAGGGCGGGCTATTCCGGCGCCGCCACGGGGCTACTACCCTGATCCGGCTCGGGAACGACCCGCTGGAACGCCTGGGGATCGAAAACGGATATGGCGAAACGGAACTCCAGGGGACGGTGGCGGATGAGATTCACGTGAACGTCGGGGCCGGATCTCTCCAGAGCATCCTCACGCGAGGAACCCTCGCCGTGAACGTCGGCGCTGGCAAGGTAGCCGTCCTTTCGCACAGCGGCCTCGCTCGCTGCGATAGCGGGACGGGCGATGTCCTGCTCGATATCGCTGAAGTTTTCGCGGGCGAATACAAGGTGGATGTTGGCATTGGCCGGGCCGAGGTACGGCTACCGGGCGGGGCACAGGTCTTCATCAAGATGTCGAGCGGCATTGGCAAATCGAGAATCGAGTACCCGAGCGCACCCGAAGGCGCGCCGACGCGGCTGCGTCTGAATACCGGCATCGGCGAGTGCGTGGTGAAAGCCCGTGACGCCGCGGCGAGCACCCCCGCGGCGCCTGTGACACCGGCCGGCCCTCCCCGGCCACAACGGGGGACACGCGCGGGCGCTGCATCCCGCCGCCGCGAAGGCGAAGAGATGCGCGTCCTCCAGATGCTGGAACAAGGAAAGATCACTCCCCAGGACGCGGCCGATCTGATCGCCGCCCTCCAGGGCTCGACCGCTCCTCGATACGACGACGAGACGCCCGGCCCGTTCAGCTAGGCGCGCGCTTGCCCAGATAGCCGAGTTGCCCGGCCGCTTCGTGCAGCGACTCGCGAAACGACGGGTGCGCGAGCGCGATAAGCATCGACGCCCGCTCGCGGATGGTGCGACCATGAAGGTTGCGGGCGCCATATTCGGTGACGACCCAGTGCACATCGCCCCGAGTGGTCACCACTCCCGAGCCTTCCATCAGCTCCGGACAAATGCGCGAAAGCGTCCCATCCTTCGCGGTCGATGGAAGCGCGATGATCGGGACGCCGCCGCGTGAACGTGCCGCGCCACGAATGAAATCCACCTGCCCACCGATGCCGCTGTAAAAGCGTGGCCCGATGGAATCGGCTACAACCTGGCCAGTCAAGTCGATGCTCAAGGCCGAGTTCACCGCCACCATCCGGTCCTGCGCGGAGATGACATCAACGTTGTTCGTGTAGTCGACGGTGTGCAATTCAACATCCGGATTGCCATCGATAAACGCGTAGAGCTCGTCGTTGCCGGTGACGAACGCGCTTACCGTCTTGCCGCGATCAAGAGTCTTCCGCGAACCGTTCACTACCCCTGATTCGAGCAACGGCAGCAACGCCTCGGTGAACATTTCGGTGTGGACGCCCAGGTCTTTGTGGCTGCTCAACTGGTCAAGCACCGCACTCGGGATTGCACCGATGCCCATCTGCAACGTCGCGCCGTCATCGATGAGTGCGGCGACATGCATCCCAATCGCGAGCGCCTCCGGCCCGGGCGTTTCCCGAACGGCCGATGGCAGCGGCTCGTCCACCTCGATCGCCAGGTCGATCAGCGACGCCGGGATGGTGATGCCTCGCGTCCGGGGCATGCGCGGATTGACCTGCGCCACCACAAGGTCGGCGTTCGTCGCAGCGGCGACCGCGCAGTCTACCGAAACCCCGAGCGAACAGTTCCCATCGGCGTCGGGCGGCGTGACATGGAGGAAGGCCACGTTCAGCGGGAGTGGGCCGCCGGGCTGGAAAAGCGAGGGGATCTCGCTCAAGAACACCGGGGTGTAGTCGGCGCGGCCCTCCCGTACCGCCTGCCTCACGTTTGCACCGATGAACAACGCGTTGTGTCGAAACCGGCCCTCCATTTCGGGCGCGGCGTACGGCGCGTCTCCGTCCGTGTGCATATGCACCAGTTCGACGCCGCGCAGGTCGGGCCGCAGCGCGACCAGCCCATCGATCAGAACGTGCGGAGTGGCGGCGCCGCCGTGGATGTAAACGCGGTGGCCGTCGGCAACAACGCCTACGGCTTCATCAAGGGAAACAAATCGCATCGACAAAGCTTCGCGGTTGAACCCATCGAATGTCACCGTCGAAAGGCCGGATTCCGACGGCCGGCCGGGCAACCGGCGCGAGAAAGAAAGCTACGCTATCCGGTTGATCACCAACGACGCGAGGCCGAGGAAGAACAGGAAGCCCATCACGTCCGTGACCGTGGTCACGAAAATGTTCGCCGCCAGCGCCGGGTCGATTTTCGCCGCTTTCAGACCGAGCGGGAACAACACGCCCGCCAACGTGGCGGCGCAGATGTTCATGAACAGTGCGACGCCAAGGACGAGCGACAGTGCCTCGTTCTGCTTCCAGGCGAAGCTGGCCAGCGCCGCCAACACGCCGATCGCGAAGCCGTTGGCCATGCCGACCATGATCTCTTTGCGACAGGCCCGGAAGACGTCGCGAACCTCCAGGTCCCCGATGGCGATACTCCGGACGGCGATCGTCGCGGTCTGGGTGCCCGCGTTGCCGCCCTGGCCCGCGACCACGGGCATGAAGTAAGCGAGCACCGCCGCCTTCGTCAGCGCGGCATCGAACAGACCGACCACTCCAGCGGCAATGAACGCGGTTATCAGGTTCGCCATCATCCATGGCAGACGGCGCCGAACACTGGTGACGACCGGACTGAAGACGCGCTCATCATCGCCGACGCCGGCCATGCGATACATGTCCTCGGTAGCCTCCTCCTGGAGGACGTCGATGAGGTCATCGGCGGACATGATGCCTTCGAGCCGGCCTTCGTCATCGACCACCGGGACGGCAAGCAGGTTGTACTTCTGCAAGAGCCGCGCGGCCTCTTCCTGGTCAGTGCCGGTGGCGACGGCGTGGACATCGCGCTGGGTAATCTCGGCCAGCCTGGTCAGGGGGGCCGAAACGAGCAGGTCGCGAATCGAGACGACGCCCTGCAGCCGCCTATCGCCATCGACTACATAGAGGTAGTAGGCGCGTTCGGTAGGGGGACGGAGCACCCGCAGGTAGTCAATCGCCTGTTGGACGGTGATGCCTTCGTTGAGCGCGACGAAGCCACGGCTCATCAGTCCGCCGGCGGATTCGTCGCCGTACTGGAGCAATTCAGCAACTTCGTCGCCGCGATCGAGTGCCGCAAGGGTCTCTTCGCGCTCGGCGGGTTCGAGCTGCTGGATGACGTCGGCGACGATGTCGTCCTCGACGTCTTCGAGTACGGCCGGGAGGCCTTCGATGCCGACGCCGCGAATCAGGTCCCGGAGTTCGTCGTCCTCAACGTACTCGAAGAGCTGGCCGACGATATCTGCCGGAAGGTGATCGAGAAGGGCGTGCCGGTCGGATTCGTTGAGGTCGAGGACGAGTTCGGCCAGGTCGGCCGGGTGGAGCGAGGTTACGAGCGCGACAAGTTTCGCCCACTCACCAGTCGCGGCGAGTGCACGTGCGTCTTCGAGGACTTCGCGGGCGGCGACGTCGTCGGGCACAGCAGTGTCCTTCGTTTATGAGGTTCGGAGCACGCGGGGTTGCGCACGTCTGGAACGTACGTCGGTGACTTTGAAGGGTCAATCACCATCCGTTAATACGCTGACGCGCCCAGGCGGCCAATGTGGTTCGTTGGGCGCCCGGTAAGGAAATGTACAAACGCTTGATCAGGTGATCTATACTGTGGGCGCTCGCAGGCATGCGGGTTTGGAGGTGTGCGGATGAGAAGCAAACGATTCCTTGCAATGGTCGCGGCGGGGCTTGGGGTTATCGCCCTCGTCCCGGTCGCAACAGCACTTGGCGATGATTCGAACGAACCAGTTGGACGCTCCGTGGAAGCCGTGACCGCGCTCGGCACGAGTTTCACCTACCAGGGCCGCCTGACTGATGCTGGCAGCCCGGCCAACGGCGCTTACGACATCCGATTCATCCTTTACGACGCTGAGACCGCGGGCGCGGCCGTTGGCACAACACAGTCGAAGGAAGACGTTACCGTCACGAACGGCCTGTTCTCGGTCGACCTCGACTTTGGGGCGGCCGCCTGGAATGGCGACGCCCGCTGGGTCGAAATCGCCGTCCGGCCGGGCACCAGCGTGGCCACACATACCGTGCTTTCGCCCCGCCAACCGATTAGCCCAACGCCATACGCGCTGTACGCAAAAGCCGCCGGCGGCATTGCAGTGCCGTTCGCGGCCAGCGGCACGACCGCCGGGGCCGGGTTCACTGGACTTGTCACGATTACGCAAGCCGGGACCGGAATCGCAGTCTCTGGCAATAGAACGTCCGTCGCTGCCACGCCAGAGTTCCCGGCAGTCCTCGGCGTGAACGCCGGTGGCGGCGCGGGAGTCCAGGGCGAATCAACCTACATCGACGGCGTGGCCGTTCGCGGTTTCGCAATCGGCGCGACGGGCACCGGCGGCTACTTTAGCGGCGCGACCGGTATCGAAATCGATGGGCCGATTAAGGTCTCGGGCGACAAGTCGGCGTTCGTGCATACCGTCACGGTCCCGAACGCGACGGTCGCAAGTTGCGCAGCGTTTGACCACTGTACCTTCATCGACAACCCACTCATTAACGGCGACTCCACGGCGCTACTGTTTGTGACACACCGGTACAACGAAGCGGAATCCAATACAGGCGTGTACCTGAATGCGGTAACCGGGGTGTGGTATGAACCTACGATCGACAAGTGGGTCATCTTCAATGAGGACGGGGCAACCCCCATGCCGACAGGCGCGAAGTTCAACGTCCTGGTCATCAAGCAATGATGGCTCGCAGGCGAACCCTCGCGGTCGCTGCTGGCGGTATAGGCGCCCTCGCGCTCGGGGCGGTCGCGCTGGCCCAGTCCGCCAGCGGGACGTACGACCTTTCGTGGCGTGCGCTTGCGGGCGGCGGCAAAAGCGAAGGCGGGGGCTACGTCGAGCAGGGAGCGATCGGCCAGGCCTTCACGAAGACTTCGTCGGGCGGTACCTACTCCGTGAGCAGCGGCTTCCTCGGCGGCGGCTCGGACAAGTACAAGCGGTTCCTGCCGCTGCTGGCGAAGGACGGGTCGGACTAAGGCCTCACCCCCCGACCCCTTGTCCATCCGCGGACGGAGAGGGGGACGATGCCATCCAAACGAAGAAGCCGCCTTTGGGAGAGGCGGCTTCTTTGCGTGGCGCCGAAACGAGCAAGAGATAGCTGTGACTTGACGCCCCTCGGCGCCGTGGCGGGCTGGAGGGGGTGTGGGGCCGGTCGCTGACGCTCGCGGTTCCTGGGGCTATGACTCGAGCCAGTTGACGTCGCCACAAAGTTCGGGTGCGTGGGCCTTGCTGGCGAAGACCGCGTATTCCAGTTTGCTCGCCCCGATGGTGGAAATGGCGCCGTGGCCGGGCCAGATGGTGGTGTCGTCGGGGAGGGTATAGAGCTCGCGTTTGATCGACTCGATTTCTTGCTGGAGAGCGGCGTTGTCGCGCGTTCGACCGGGGCCGCCGGGGAAGAGGGTATCGCCAACAAAGGCGTGCTTGCCGACCACGAACGTGGTGCTGCCCGGGGTATGCCCGGGGACGCTCAGGACACGGAAGACAAGGCTACCGACCTTGATTTCGTCACCGTGGGCGATGGCCTCGTCCAGTTGGCCGTCTTTCAGGCCGGGCTCGGCAGCGTCAGCGACAAGTTTGGCGCCGAACTTCGCCTTTAACGCATCGATCGATGGGGTGTGATCGAAGTGGCCGTGCGTGAGAAGGATCTTCGATGGGGTGACGCCGGCGGCTTCGGCGGCGGCAATGTTGGCTTCGGGGTCGCCGGGGGCATCGACGAATACTGCTTCGTTCGTCGAACGGTCGATAACGACGAGGACGTTGTTCCCGTAGCCAGTCGGCCCGGCCAGGATGATTTCGATATCACCATCGCGAACGGTTTCCATGGAGTGCCTCCTGCCTGTGCGGGAGATGGTAGCGCAAAGGACGTACCTCCGAACCGCGAGCGCAAGCGACCGGCATGACCATCCCTCCAGTCCGACAGGACGGCGAGGGCCTTCAAGCCTCTTGCATTATTGCGTCAAGGTCCGGGCCCTGCTCAAACATCGTGTAATGCATCGCCCCCTTTACATCCTCCTCCGTGAAGAGGTACCGCGTGCTTCCGTGATAGGCCCAAACCGGCGCCGAGTCGGATACGAGGCCCGCCTCGCGAAGAGCACGGGTGGCCCATGCCTTCAAGTCGGACAAAGTCCCCTCGATCGACTTACTTGAACTGACCACGCAGTGGACGTGATTCGTCCGAACAGTCACCGCCCAGATCGTCCACTCCCGGAGTCCGCAAGTGCGTTCGATCGCAGCCCGGACCGACGCTCGCTTCTCGCGACTGTCCAGCAGCATCGGCGGGTCCGTCATCCCGTCCATCCGCCTCCGCCGCAGACTATCATCGCGCCGGAGAACGTCCTCGCCGTACGCATTGTGGTCGCGGTCGATGGAACCTCTGGGGTCGCCGTGCAACCAGGTGCCGTACGTTCGGAAAGTGAGGAAGTAGGCGAGCGGGTCGCTCATTGGCGGGGATTCTACTGCATGAGCCGGTGGGAGTTCCGGCTTGACGGCCCTCGGCGCCCTGCCGGGCTGGAGGGAGTTCGTGGCCGGTTACGGGCGCTTGCGGTTCATGGTCCGTGGTGGTGGCTTGACGGCCCTCGGCGCCCTACGGGCTGGAGGGGATATCTGGCCGGTCGCTGGCGCTCGCGGTTCATGGTTCGTGGCGGAGCATCACCCCTGACCCCTCTCCCGCGCTCGGGAGAGGGGAGCCGAGCCGTCCGATGCGATGGCGTTTGCGAGGAGGAAGCGGACCTGGCCGGGCGACTTGAGTACGTACACGCGAGCGCTAACGTCAGCCCCGGTGAGGGCCGCACGCAGATTGCGGTGATGCGGTTTCCAGGCGTGGATGCCCCACCAGAGCATCGAGTCTTTCGTGAAGAAGGTCTGCTTCAGCGACTCGTGGTTTCCCCCGAAGATCTCTTCGCCAGTGATCGCCCGCGAGACGGTGCGCCACGCCAAACGAGGGTAGACGGTGGACCAGGGGAGCTTCAGCCAGATCGCTGTATCGGCGAGCGGCAGGATGAGGTCGCGGACGCCGGAGTAGTTGCCTGCGATGACCCAGCCATCGGGGTGTTGGGCGAGCATGGCGCTTACCTGGCGGCGAAATTCTTCGGTCGAGAGGTCGTCGTC
>JANPDX010000706.1:0-2859 GCA_031431695.1 Dehalococcoidia bacterium | reverse complement strand
CACTGGCGGCGAGCCACCAGCGACCTACCGGAACACCGTCGCCCTGGCACTCGAAGATGACCGTATCCACTCCATCATCCTCGGGTACTGGCACACCATCATCACTCCGCCAATGGTCTTCGCGAACTTGATTGTGGATGTAGTGGAGGAAATGAAGGCCCGCGGGATTCACAAGCCAGTCGTCGCTTCATTGGCTGGAGACATCGAAGTGGAGGAAGCCGCCTCGTTCTTGTACCAACATGGCATCCCGGCATTTGCCTACACCACCGAAACGCCTGTGCAGGTCCTTGGGGCGAAGTACCGCTGGGCAAGGTCGGCGGGCCTCATCGGATAGGTGGGCGGCGCCTTCAATCGCTGCCTGCCGACGCCCTCCCTCCTCGTGATGACCGGCTGCGATCACCTCAACCAAGCAGCCCGACAAACACGACGTGTTTCGGCCCCTTGCCAACGCCTCGTGCCCGAAGGACGTGCGTTTTCGGTTCGAACCCCGCGTCCCGGAGGCGACCTTCAAACGACCGCTCTCCGACGGCCGACCAGATTGCAAGCGCCCCCAGCGGGCGTAAGGCGCGGTGCGCGGCGGCCAGCCCTGCCGGGGTGTACAGCCAACTGTTCGACCGTTGCGTCATCGCCTCCGGCCCATTGTCGACATCGAGCAAGATCGCATCGAAACGACTTTTGCTGCCGCGTAGTGCGTCGGCCACGTCGCCCATCTCCAGGCTCACGCGTGGGTCATCGAGCGGGTGGCTGGCGAGTGGGCCAAGCGGCCCCCGGTTCCAGTCCACCACCGCCGAAGTCAACTCACTTACCACCACGCTCGCCGTGGCGGGCAACAGATCCAGCGTTGCCCGGAGCGTATAGCCCATACCCAACCCTCCAACGAGGACGCGCGCATCCGCCTTCGGCTCGGGACAGGCGAGGGCCATCATGGCGTCCTCTGAGCCATGCATACGGCTCGTCATCAGGTCGAAACCATCCGCGTAAATCACGTAGTCGCCATCGTGGTGCAGCAACTCAAGCCGCGTCCCATCCGGCGTCACGACAGCGTCGAGCTTTTCCCACGGCTTCACGCACCAAGGATGCTCTATCCGGCGCCATCGTGCCGCAAGCGTATGGAGATAACGTGCCGAGGCTGTCGCGACGAACGGTCCGGCACGTGCCGGCGCCCAACAGGCACCTTCGGCAATCAAACTCGTGCGAGCCATGCCCGCGACGTAGACTTGCGCCGGAACGGCCCGAAAGCCGTGGGTCACCGCCAGGCCATCTGGCCGGCGGTAGCCTTCGTCACCTCGCGCTCCCGTGCGCCGTCCAGAATCGAACTGGTGCGGTGGGCCGCACCTGGAACCCTCGCTATTGGAGTTTTGCCGTGCGCTTCTTTCGGAATCTCTTCTTTGCGTGGGCCGCGAACGCCGCGGTGCTCCTGATTGTCGCTTTCTGGCTCGAAGACGTAACCAACGATGGAGCGATGTCACTGTTCCTGGCTGCGGCGGCCTTCGGCATTCTCAACGCGGTCGTGAAGCCAGTCCTCCGGTTCGTGACGCTTCCCGCTGCGTTATTCGTCGGTCCCATCGTTCGATTCCCGATCGGCATGCTGATGATCTGGCTGACCAGCGTGCTGGTGAGCTCATTCGCGGTTGACGGCTTCATGGCGCTGATATACGCCACAATCGTCGCCTGGGTCGTGAACATCGGGTTGGACATGCTCGAGTGGGCGAACAAGCGCCGCGCCGGCAAGTAGAACGGTACGTTCCCGGCCGTTGTTTCGCGCCGTGATTTGCCATGCCGCAACACGGGGTGCGAAGTGCGGGCGAACACGCCGGTCGCGCCGAAGCGGTCCCTTACGAAAGAGCTGCTCCCGCGAGCTGGCTAAATATGTTGGCCTATGGGCGGAGGGGCGGGATCACTCGTCCCACAATCGTTTCGGGCGCCGCGGTCACGCCGGCCATGGCTTCGGCATCCGCTTCAAAGACGAGACGGCTACGGCCAATTAGCACAATGTCACCATCGCGAAGTGCGATATCCGGAGCCACCTGCCAGCGGCGGCCATCGCGTTCGATGTGCGTCCCGTTGCTGCTACCGAGGTCGGAAAGCGTGTAGTTCAAGCCGGACTGAGCGATCCGTGCGTGCTGACGGCTAACTTCCGAATCGTCTCCAAGAATCAGTGTGTTCCCCGAAGTCCGTCCGATGGTGAACTCCTCGCCGAGGACAAACGTGCTTTGCGGGTCATCAAGCAGTCGCAGCGTAGCCATTGCCATCCCCCTTCGGGCCATCCGCCAGGTACCGGAACACGTTGGCTCCGATGATAACGAGATCGTGGTCGTGGAGCGTGACTCGATCGACCGGAAGCCAGTCTCCATCTCTCCAGACAAGCGTGCCGTTGGTGCTTTGACTGTCGATAAGGACGGCGGTTGAACCTTCAGCGAGAATCTCCGCATGGTGGCGACTGACCAGTGGATCGGCTGCCAGTATCAGGTCATTGCCTTCAGCCCGGCCGATGGTTAATGCCGGGGTGATTCGGTGGGAGTCGACCGCCACGCCGTACTCGTCAAGGAGTTGGAGTTGCCGGCCCTGCACCGGAGCCAACGGCGTGGGCATCTTCGAACGCGGCCGCAACGGGACCACGAACGGCCACCCGGCAGGCGCGGGAGCCGCTCCGGCTCTGAGGGCGGCGCCGCCACCAGAATGGACAACCAGCACCGGACCGGTAGTTCCGTCGATCGTCTCAGCGGGAAGGCTCCCGAATTCGGGGCTCACGAGCCAGTCTTCGGATGCCGCCACTACGACGAGCGCGTTCCGCGTCAGCGATTCATTCGAATCTGCCGTTATCAGCGGGATCTCGGCGGTGCCCAGCAGCGTGGCCAC
>JANPDX010000705.1:0-4158 GCA_031431695.1 Dehalococcoidia bacterium | reverse complement strand
AGCGATCCTGAGAGTACAGCAGCGGGCCAGAACCCCCAGGAGCTCAGTCCACCGAATACGAGCCCTCGGTAAAACACCTCTTCCCCGATCGGCGCGGCAAACACCGTCACCACACCGTAGAGGGCCATCGCCGCGCCGTCCCGGAACGTCCCGTCGAGCGCGGCCGGTTCCCCCTGGAGGGCATCTATCCCCGTCGCATCAACGAGCCGCATGTACGCGCCGATCGCGAGGTACACGATTGCAACAGCCAGCCCCGGCACCCACAAGCGCTCGAAGTCGAAGCGATTCAGGCCCACCGCGCGCACAAAAGGCGAAACCTTCTGCCTGCTCGCAACGATGGACGCCCAAACGAAAAGTCCCGCCGAGACGATCGCCAACACCCACGCGACTCGCGCTGCCACCACGCTGCCGACAATTCGAGGAGGGTCCGACAGTATCGCCCCCGGTACCGACTGCGCGAGCCGCAGGTCTGCATACTCATTGATCGCGCCTGCCTTCTCGAAAATCGTCCCGATATCCGCGTACTCGGATTCGCCCCCGAACAACTGTGCCGTCGGTCCAATGAGCGCCTTTGGCACCACGTACGCGATGATCGCCATCCAGAGCCCCGCCAGCACCGCCAGTTCGCCCCACGGCATCCGCGCCATCTTGCGCTCGCCGATCATCTGGTCGCCACCAGCAACGCGAAGCTGAGCGAGTTAAAGGTGAAGTGAAATAGGATAGCGTCCCACAACGATCCCCTTCTCCAGTACAGCCAGCTCATCAACACACCGATTGCGATGAACGGGATGAGACTTCCGGGGTCGAAATGCACCAGGCTGAACATCAACCCGGAGATCAACGCGGCCGGCCAGAACCCCCACCGCGAGAGCCCGCTGAAGACCAGTCCACGAAAGAACAGCTCCTCGGAAATCGGCGCGCCGATGATCGTCACAACGGCCGCAATGCTCAACGTGAGGTTGTTTCGCGTAATCTCGGTCGGCACCGTCGAATCGGGCTGAAGCCACGAGATGTTGAGCGCCTCCGTGATGAGTACATACGCTGCGGTACTCGCGTACGCGAGAATGACCGCCCCCGCCACCATCCAGATTCGGCCCGGCCGGAACTGATTGAGTCCCAGCGTCCGCACCAGGTCCCGGAAGCTCTGTTTGGATGTCATGCCGACAACACCGAACAGCAGCACCTGTGATACGAGCGTCGCGATCATTCCAAGCTGCAGTGCGCCCTGGTCCGCCAGGATTCGCGGCGGCTCGGGCAGCGGCGCTCCCGTGGCCGCGGCCTTAAGCCGCTGATCCGCGTACCCTGCCACCGCGTACGCCTTTTCGATGGCCGGCCCAACATCCGCCGGTTCGAAACCGTCATCGCTGCTCAGTGCAATGGCAACGACCAGCGCATTCGCAAGGACGAACACCGTCAGAAAGCCGGCTACCCCGATGAGGACCTGCTTCGGTCCCCAGGGGTATGTGCGCCTGCCCGCTGGCACTGGCTCGCTCAGAGCGTCACTCCCAGCGCCGCCGCCACTGTGTGCATGTCTTTGTCCCCCCGTCCGCTGAGGCCGACCAGGATGTCCTTGTCCGGGCCAAGCTCCTTCGCGACCTTCATCGCGTGGTAAATCGCATGCGAGGGTTCCAGCGCCGGGATGATCCCCTCGGCCCGCGTCAACGACTGGAACCCTTCGAGCGCCTGCCGGTCATCGACAGCGACGTACTCTGCCCGTTCGCTGGTTTTCAGCCAGGCGTGTTCGGGTCCAACGCCGGGATAATCCAGGCCCGCCGAAATGCTGTGCGTCTCGAGGATCTGGCCGTCAGCGTCCTGAAGAAGGTAGGTCTTCGTGCCGTGAAGCACTCCCGGCCTCCCGGCGACCAGCGTAGCCGAATGCTTACCGGTCCCGACGCCGTCGCCCCCGGCTTCCACGCCAATCAGCCGAACCGGGTCTTCAAGGAACGGGTGAAACAACCCGATCGCATTGCTGCCGCCGCCAACGCAGGCGATGGCCACATCCGGCAGCTTGCCCGCCTGCTGCAACATCTGCGCCCGCGCCTCCTTGCCGATAACCGCCTGGAAGTCGCGCACAATCGTCGGGAACGGGTGCGGCCCAATCGCCGAACCGATGATGTAGTGGGTCGTCTCCACGTTGGTCACCCAGTCGCGCATTGCCTCGTTAATCGCGTCCTTGAGCGTCTTGCTCCCCGACTCCACGGAAACGAGCGTGGCCCCGAGAATCTTCATCCGGAACGCGTTAAGCGACTGGCGTTTGATGTCCTCGCTGCCCATATAGACCACGCATTCGAGGTCGAGCATGGCGCACACAGTCGCCGTGGCGACACCGTGTTGCCCCGCACCGGTCTCCGCGATAACCCGCGGTTTGCCGAGGCGTTTCGCCAGCAGCCCCTGGCCGAGCGCGTTGTTGATCTTGTGGGCGCCCGTGTGTGCCAGGTCCTCCCGCTTCAGCCAGATGCGCGCGCCGCCGCTTTCGCGCGTCAGCCGTTCAGCGAAGTAGAGCGGTGTGGCCCTCCCCACGTAATGCTCCAGCAGGCCGTCGAGTTCGCGATGAAACTCGGGGTCATTCTTCGCCTCGGCATAGGCGATTTCGAGATCCTCGTGCGCCGCCACCAACGTCTCGGGAATGTAGCGCCCTCCGAACTCTCCGAAGCGCGACGGCATCGGTGTTTCAACGGCCAACCTGTACCCCCTTCGCCGCGCGGATGAATGCGCGGATCTTCACAATGTCCTTGAACCCTTCGGTTTCAACGCCGGTTGATACATCGACGCCCCACGGCTCGACCCGGTCAATGGCCGCCGCGACATTTTCCGGAGTGAGCCCTCCCGCGAGCAGGAACGGCTTGTGCCGGGCCACCTCCATGGCGATCTCCCAGTCGAATGTCTCTCCCGTGCCCCCGAGCGCCGTGGTGGAGCCCTTATCGAGGTGGAGACCGGCCGAAATACCCGGCACGCACCGATCATCGACATCGAATGCGGTCATTTGCTCAGTGACGTGGATAGTGCGTATCACCGGCCGGTGGATCGTTCTGACGAAAGCGTCGTCCTCACCGCCCGAAAGCTGCACCAGGTCGAGCCCGGCCGCGTCTGCAACGTCGGTCACCTCTTCCGGGGTCATCCCCGCGAACACGCCGACGATGAGCGGCCGCCAGCGCGTCGCCGATTGGTCCATCGCTTCCGCCCATGCACCAAACCAGGTGCGCGCCGAAACCTCGCCCTTCACCGGCCCCTCAAACATCGCCTCCCGGCCCTGTGTCCGGTTGTTCTTCAGCGCCTCGACGATGTCATGGCACTGCTGGGGGCTGACCCGTCGCTTGGATTCGGCGAAAACCAGGCCGATCATGTCCGCGCCCGCCATGGCCGTCTCAACGGCCATGGTCGCATCCCGCATCCCGCAAATCTTCACAATCGTCATGGCCCACCTCCCAATTTCTGACGCTCGGGCGGGACGTTAGAGGCGCCGCAGTCGCTGGCAACATCCACTGAACTCCCCCTCTCCCAGCGCAGTCGGGAGAGGGGGTCGGGGGGTGACGGCTGGCGCGTCATCGCACACCCGCCGAATCGTGAATTGTGAATTGTGAATCGTGGTCGGGAGAGGGGTCGGGGGTGAGGGCCGCGCCCCGCAACTCGCGGACCTTCGCCGCCGGGTCAGCAGCCAGCATCAACGATTCGCCGACCAGCACGGCCCTCGCGCCGGCTTTCTGGAAACGCTCGACATCTGCGCGAGTGCTGATACCACTCAACGCCGCCAGCAATACATGACCCGAGACCATGCTGGACAGGCGGTCAGTCGTCCCGAGGTCCACATCGAAGCGGCGCAGGTCGCGATTGTTGACGCCAATAACCGTCGCGCCGCTCGCGAGCGCCCGTCGCATCTCCTCGGCGTTGTTCACCTCGACGAGCGGCTCCATCCCGAGCTCGCGCGAAAACGCCATCAGGTCGTTCAACGTTTGGTTATCGAGCGAGGCCACAATCAGCAGCACCGTATCCGCCCCATGCACGCGCGCTTCAAGCACTTGGTACTCGTCAACGATGAAGTCCTTCCGCAGGATCGCCGGTCGCGCGGCTCCAAGTGACTCGACCGCCGCTCGAATCCCGGCCATGTCGGCCAGCGTTCCCTTGAACCACGTTGGTTCCGTGAGCACCGAAATGCCGGCC
>JANPDX010000704.1:0-3227 GCA_031431695.1 Dehalococcoidia bacterium | reverse complement strand
CCCAGCACTGCGAGGGAAGTATTCTTGACGCCCTGTCGTGCCATGTCATGAGCAATCAATGCAGGAATCACGAATCCGATGCCTGCGAGTACTGGCGCATTCTGAAACAGCACGTTGGCGCCACGATCCATCTGTAGGGCGAATGCCTGAAGCGATACCGATACGACGACTAGTACAAAGAATTTTGAACGACCATAGAGCAACGTGTATCGCGGAAGAATTTTGTTGACCAGATAGAACGCGATTAAAGCATTGCCGAAGGTTATCGCTATCGGTAATGGTTGAAGGATAAAGACCGCGATGTAGCCTGGGACGATCAGGCTACCAGTTGTGATGTGAAGCTCTTCGTATATGAGAACGCTGACGATTACGCCGATGATGAAGGCTAGGCGGATGAGGTTAGTATCAAAAAGTTGATCATTCACCTCAATATCTCTTCTTCACTCGGATCATCTATCAGCACGCTGTTTTCGTCGTCGTATACCTGCGGTGCTCCCGTTAGAGCTTCGAAGTAATGGAGCAGCATCTCCGCTTGAATGGTGTGGATGTTGACGAAACCGCAAAGGAAAATATGCCCCTTCGGCATATCCAGCACCACGTCACGGATGATGTCTTCCTGGGTCGGCTTGCGGCCCTCTCCGAGGTTGATGATGTGTTCGCCCGGGTACCCGTTGCGAATCAGCCGCTGCGTGACGATATCTTCATAGGCGCCGAACGTGACCAGACGGTCGAACGAGAGGTCTCTCACGGCCACGTCGGCGAACTGGAGGGCGCGACGTTCTCGGTCGGCGCGGTTGTTGAGGATGCCCACGGTGATTGTGTCGGCCGTGATGAGAGGTCGCAACTTCTCCATCGCCAGGACCATGCTCTCGCGGTCGTTAACGGCAAAGAGATTTGCCCAGGTCACGCGTTTGCCGCCGATAACGAGTTCCTTTGTCGTGAGAACCCCAGGGTCGGGGGCCGCCCGCACCATACCATCCATGGCTATGTCTCGCGGGATGCCGAGGAGGAATGCGACTGCGAGACCGATGGCTACGTTTTCCTTGAACGCGATGTACTCGAATCGGGCAATGTCATCGTCTGACACCCAATTTGCGTCGGCGATGAGCAGGCTCGATCCCCGGAGCCGCGCCTCTTCCTGCATGAGTAGCTGAATTTCCGGGTTTCGTTCGCTCGTTACCAGAACGCCATTCCTGGGACACGTGGAGAGCAGCGAACGAGCGATCTCGGGAAGCGTCTCCCCGAGGACGTCCTGATGATCCTCGCGAACGTTGGTGATTACGCCTATGTTCGAGTAGATGATCATCGCTTCGCTGATCGACTGGTAGCTCGGTTTGAGAGCCATGCATTCGACCACGATCGCCTCAGTGTATTCATCGATGTAGGAGCGCACAACGTCTTTTTGCTCGAGGAGGGTCGCGGCGCCGCGACGGCGAATGGGCTCGTCATGGCCGTGGTGGTTGATGACGGCTGCGGCGGTACCCGTCGACTTCGCAATCGTCTGTACGCCGGCTTCGCGGAGCATCCCCGCGATTATCCTGGTGACCGTAGACTTGCCCCTGATGCCGTTCACATGGATCCGGAGGCCCAATCCGCTAAGACGCTTTAAGTGGCGCCGGGATTCGAGCCACCACCGAACGAGAAGTACGCCAAATGCCGCTGCTGCCAGGCAGAACAGGAGGGCTTCGGTCATCTCGGTTGGCCAAGGAATTCTACAGGGTGTCGCACTGCGCGTGCACATGGAGTATGGAGCGCTACCTGTCGGTGAGCAACAAGGTGCCAATCCGAATGGGCCGGGCTACACACCTAGTGATTGTCGCACAAGTTGGGCCTAACCCGTTTTGACAGACACACTTGCTCGGTCATCGGTGGCGCAAGTGTCTCACGCTCATACCCTGCGGAGGGAGCGGTAACCCCGAGGGGCGGACAGTTCGTCCGCCTTTGTTGCAAGCGCATCGCTGGCTACATCGTTTGGCCGTGGCGGGCTAGCCAGGATGCCGGGTGACCGAGCCACCTCTCGTGGCGCGCGGAGCAGTATGGTCCCGTCGCGAACCAACTCATCGAGAACGGGTTCATGGGCCCCCTCGCCCCTATGAGTCGCCGTTCAGCGACCTCACACCTCGACGGCCTGACGGCTTGTTGGCCTCATCCGAGCTGGATGTCTCTTCCCTCGATCGGCTAAGTCGCGAAGGTCCGAGCAGGGTTTCACCGTTCCACACGAAGCTCCCGCCGGCATCAAAAAAACTCCGCCCGCCACGAATGAGGCTTCGTGTTCAGATCGAACGGAAGTTGCCGCGCGGCCGTCTTGGTTGCCATTCACGACGGCCACGCTGGACACGGCTTGCTACGATGCCCGCAATTGAAAGCGCTGAAACTGGCCGGGATCGCCGATCCGTGCAGGGATGAGCAACCCCAGTTTTCCGGCGGTAGTCTTCAACACTGATCCGCGTTGGTTCAATTTCTTGCGCCCGGCAGATGAGGTCGTTCTACTTGACGAGGTCAACTTCTGGCGACCGATCGCACAGGATACGTTCCGCGCCCTCCGGCCCGGCGAACCACTCTTCCTCCGTTTGAAAGCGCCGGCGGCGGCCGTAGCTGGATTCGGTTTCTTCGCCCTTGAACACCGGCTTCCTATTGATGCGGCGTGGCAACTGTTCGAGACGAAGAACGGAGATCCAAATGGAGATCGCTTCGAAACGCGGATTCATGACTACAGAGAGCGAGTCGGAAGGTCAGAGGGAAAGCTCAGTTGTCTCATTCTCAGAGACGCCGTCTTCCTACCACGGGGCGAATGGCTCCCATGGCGGCTGGATGAAGGTTGGTCGCCGCGTGTGCAGTCGTACAAGAACTACGACCTAGACATTGGGGCCGGAGCGGGCCTCCGAAGATTGCTATCGGCGAGGCAACCCGAACCCGTCGCCGACTTCCGGGAGTCGTTCTCCCTGGTACTTGCGGATGAGCGGACACGCTCCGAGGCAAGTCTGGTCCGCCGCGGCGGCCAGGGAGCTTTCCGCGTGCGGCTCTATCGAGCGTACGGCGGGCAGTGTGCCGCCACGGGCGAACATGCATTCCCAGTTCTCGACGCGGCCCACATCCAACCTTACTTAGGCCCGGCCTCAAATCATCTTCAGAACGGGCTCTTGCTTCGGACCGACCTCCACCGCCTCTACGATGCCGGCTACCTCACCGTCACGCCGGACCTTCGGATCAAAGTCAGTCCGCGCCTG
>JANPDX010000703.1:0-16207 GCA_031431695.1 Dehalococcoidia bacterium | reverse complement strand
CAAACCACGGGCCAGCCGATGGAACGCATCGAACACGACACCGACCGCGACTTTTACCTCGACCCGAGGGGCGCCAAAGCCTACGGCCTGATCGATGAAATCCTGGAAAAGCCGAGCAAAGTCACCCTCGCGAGCCCGAATGGGAAGGTCAGTTAGGAGCCGCTCGTTCCCGCCGGTTGCTCAAGTCCGCACGGGCAATCCGGCCCGGTGTGATGTCCCCAGCGGAGAAACTCAGGCGCGAGGTCGGCACCGTTCGGCCAAACCGCCGTCTCGAGTTCCTCGTCGAAACGCACCTGGCGGAAGAAAGCCACGTCTTTCAGCCGCTCGAACACCTCGCCATCAAGGTCGTTCTGGAGATCGACCTCTCGCTCGAAACCGTCGGCGAAACGAACAAGAATAGTGAAATCGCGGACATATCGAACAGCACGCACGATTATTTCTGGCGGGTACGGTCCCGGGCCAACTAGGTCAGTGGACGAATCTTCGTCGGTGGCAAGCCGTCCCGCATACGTTCCCAATTTTCGGCCAATTCCTTTCGGTGCAGCGAAGACCATTCTAGCACCAGCGCCAGCACTCTCGGAGAGAGCCGGCCGCGGTCGATTTCGAGGGTGCCAATGACAATGGACGCACGCTGCTCGGCGTAACGCACATGAAAGTGCGGCGGATTGTGTTCGTCGTCATACATCGCCACGACGATGCCGAAGAACCGGGCTATCTCACCCACGGACGGCCGGGATCACGTCCATCCCCATGTACGGCTGAAGTACCTCGGGGATCGCGATGCTGCCATCTTCCCGCTGGTCTTCCATCACGGCAATCAGCGTACGAGGGAGTGCCAGGCCGCTGGTGGGAAGTCCGGGAAAAGACTGTTTAGTGACCACATGCGCAGTCTTGCTCGTGATGAGCGCCCCAGCGCAGAAACTCAGGCGCGAGGTCCGCGCCGTTGGGCCACGAGACCGTCCCGAGATCCCGGTCGAACTTCCCTCTCTCGAACTGTCCAGGGATGCGCAACTGCGCGGCAAGCTCAGGCGGAAGTGGTTGAAGCGCGTCAGCGATAGTGACGGTACGGACCGATCCGTCCCGAAATTCGACAATGATTGCGGCCGCAGTCACCTCCGCGCTGGCAATGGCCCACTTCGGTGGACCGCTATGTCGTCCGCTGACCAGTAGTTCGGCCTCAGTGCTCATGTCCGAAATTGTACCATCTCAATCCCGGGCCTGGCCCCACCGAGTTGAGTCCATCGCATCAAGGCTCGTCTTCGCGGCCTGTGGCCCAGCTCTGAACTTTCCGCCAGACGCTCGACGGCAGGTCGCCGTCGTCAAGGCACAGCGGAGAAATCGTCACGGAGGCCGAAAGTTCTCCGAATCTGACGTGAAAGTGCGGCGGAGAGTGATCGCCGAAGTTCATAGTGATGACGATTCCATCAAACCGGGCGATTTCGGGCACCGCTAGCCCTTTATCGCCGGGATCACGTCCATCCCCATGTACGGCTGAAGTACCTCGGGGATCGCGATGCTGCCATCTTCCCGCTGGTAGTTCTCCATCACGGCAATCAGCGTACGAGGGAGTGCCAGGCCGCTGGCATTGAGCATATGCGGATGCCGGGTCGGTGCATCAACGGCGGTGCGGAAACGAATGTTGGCGCGCCAGGCCTGGAAGTCGAGGCAGTTCGATGCCGAACTGACCTCCAGCCATTCGCCCTGGCCTGGCCCCCAAATCTCGAGGTCGGTTGTCCGGGTGGCGTTGAAACCGATATCGCCCGTGCAGAGTTCCAACAGGCGGTACGGTAAGCCAAGCAACTCAGGGATAGAACGCGCCCGCGCAACGAGCATGTCGAATTCCGCCACGCTCTGTTCGGGCTCGCAGTAGACGAACATTTCGACCTTTTCGAACTGGTGTCCGCGCTTGATGCCGCGCACGTCGCGGCCGGCACTCATTTTTTCCCGCCGAAAACAGGGCGTGTGCCCCACGAACCGCATTGGCAATTGGCCAGGCGGGATGATTTCGTCGCGGTACAGATTGACGAATGCGACTTCCGCCGTGGGGATGAAGAAGTAATCCTCTTCGGCATCCCGGTAGAGATTGTCGCGGAACTTGGGCAGCTGTCCTGCCGCATACAACGACGCTTCGCTGAGCATGTAGGGCAGGTAGGTCTCGACGAAGCCTGCCCGGCCGTGTTCGTTAAGCATGAACTGAATCAGGCTGCGTTGGAGCTTCGCCAGAGGGCCTTTGAGTGTGTAGAACCGCGAGCCGGACATCTTCGCCCCGCGCTCGATGTCGAGACCACCGACAATCTCACCGAGTTCCCAGTGCGGACGCGGCGCGAACGGAAACTGGGGCAGTTCGCCGACGACTTCGATGACCTTGTTGGAGGTTTCGTCCGGTCCCTTGGGCGCGTTGGGATCGAGGATGTTCGGGACTTCGTAGAGCTTTTCCTGGAGTTCCGTCTCGATTTTCTTGAGTATTCCGTCCAAGCGTTCGATTTCGTCGCCAACAAGCCGCATTTCCGCGATGCGGACCTCGCGGTCAGAGGCATCCTTCGAGGCCCCAATAGCCTTGCTCACGGTGTTTCGCTTTGCGCGGAGGCTCTCCACCTGCTGCAGGATTTCGCGCCGTTCCTCATCAAGTTGAACGATTCGGTCGATGGGGGCGGTTGTGTTTCGCAACAGCACGTCGCGCTTCACGCGATCAACGTTCTCGCGGATGAACTGCAGGCTCAGCATGCGTCAGGGCTCCCGTTTGGCTGCTTGAAGTGCGCGAACGCCGAGGAACCTTACGTCCTCGGCGACTGCGACGAGGGTACCATCGGGCGAGGGCAGCGAAAACGACTCGGCCAATTCCGCCTCGCCGAACCAATGGTGCAGCCCGTGGGGAATGGCCGCTGCGAAGTCGACCTCTACCAGTGCCCGCGTGTAGAAAACGTGGTCAATGTGCTGATGGAAGGGCTGGTCGGGCCGGACAATGTCTTCCACAAGGATGACCGCAGGCGGCGGCAAGACCTCCGGCCGCTCGACTATTAGCAACCCCTCTGGCGGGATAATTTCGACGTCCAGGCCCGTTTCCTCAAGTGCCTCGCGAATGGCGCCCTGCACCGGATCTTCATTCGGCTCCAGATGGCCGCCCGGCGGAAGCCACATGTGTAGCTTGTGGTGCCAGAGGAGCAGCGTCCGGCCTCCGGCCACCACATAGGCAGTCGCGGTGTGATGGCGCTCGAATTCGGGTGGACTCATTCCTTCAGCGACTTCATCGGAGGGAAAAGGATGACATCGCGGATAGATGACTGGCCTGCAAGCAACATGACGAGTCGATCGATCCCCATGCCGAAGCCCCCGGTTGGCGGCATCCCATGTTCGAGGGCGAAAAGGAAGTCCTCATCGACCAGTTCCACTTCGTCATCGCCGGCCTCTTTGAGTGCCAACTGGTGGGCGAACCGCTCCCGCTGCTCTATCGGATCGTTGAGTTCCGTATAGGCGTTGCCGCATTCGAAGCCGGCCATGAAGCATTCGAATCGTTCGACGAGGCGGTCGTTGCCCGGCTTGCGCTTCGCCAACGGCGAAAGTTCCACCGGATAGTCGAGTAAGAAGGTCGGCTGAATGAGGTTTGGCTCGATGTAGTGGGACATCGCTTCGTCCGCGAGCTTGCCATAGCCCGCCGTGTCCGGCACGGAGAGGCCCCGCCGGCGCAACTCCTGCCGCAGACTCTCCGCATTCGAAAACGTTTCAAGGTCTGGACCGCCGTACTCGCGCATCGCGTCGAGGAACGTGACGCGTCTCCAGGGGGCTTTCACATCGATTTCCTGTTCGCGGAAGACTATCTTCGTCGTCCCAAGGACCTGCTGAGCCACTGTGCTCACCATCTCCTCGACCATTTCGGCGACGCTGAGGTAGTCCGCGTAGGCTTCGTATGTCTCCATCATGGTGAATTCGGGATTGTGCTTGAAGCTCATGCCCTCATTGCGGAAGTTGCGGCCAATTTCGTACACGCGCTCGAAACCACCGATAACGAGGCGCTTCAGGTGCAGTTCAAGACTGATGCGCAGCACGCGGTCTTCATCGATCGCGTTGAAGTGGGTCACGAACGGTCGCGCCGCTGCCCCGCTTTCAGACTCCTGAAGGATTGGTGTCTCTACTTCGAGGAACCCGCGAGCATCGAGGAACCTTCGGATCCCGGCCACAACCTGGCTGCGAATGGTGAAGACGCGGCGCGTCTCCTCGTTCGCCATCAGATCCAGGTAGCGGCGGCGCTGGCGTATCTCGGGGTCGGCGAGTCCGTGAAACTTCTCGGGCGGTGCGTGAAGCGACTTCGCGAGCATCGTCCAGCGTGTGGCCGCAACGGTAGGTTGCCCGGTGCGCGTGCGCATGGGTGTGCCGTGTGCGCCGATGAAATCGCCGAGGTCGATGAGGCGTAGAGCGTCGTAGCTTTCGAGCGCATTCTGGCGAAACAGCACCTGGACACGTCCAGTGCCGTCCTGCAGATCGATGAACGTCGCCTTGCCCATGTCTCTCCGAGCCACCACCCGGCCGGCAACATCCGCTTCAACGCCTGCGACTTCCGACTCACCCTCGGGAAGGGCGCCAACCAGCCCGTTAAGTTCGATAGCCGTATGGGTGCGGGTTGCTCGCAGGGGATAGGGATCGATGCCGGCCTCACGCATTTCTGCGATCTTCGCCACGCGCTGGGCCATGAGTTCGTCCACGAGTGCTCCTCTCTTATCAAACGAGCCGCCCTGGAGGCGGCCCGTGGCAACCGGTCTTGAGCCAGCCGGTCAGTCGATCTTGAGGATCTTGACTTTCATAACTCCCTTGGGCGCGTTGATATCGATCACATCGCCAACGACCTTGCCCAGCAAGGCCGCGCCGACCGGAGAGTCATTCGAGATCTTCCCGTGGGACGCGTCCGCTTCCGGGGCGCCAACGACCTGGTAGTGGCGCGTCGTACCGTTCCAGTCCAGTTGCACTCCGCTCCCGATCAAGACTCGCCCGGAATGGTGGGCCCCGTCTTCATCGATCGGGCGCGCCCTTCGAATGATGTCTTCGAGTTCAAGGATGCGCCCTTCGACACGGCCCTGCTCGAGCTTCGCGTCGTCATACTCCGCATCGTTCTGGCTGGTGCCCTGTTCCTGCGCGTTGTGGATCATCGCGGCCACTTCCCGGCGGCGCACCCGCAACTCTTCGAGCTCGTGTTCGAGCTTTGCCTTGCCTTCACGTGTCAGAGGAACGGGCTTGTCAGACATGTCGTACCCTACGGCCTACGCCGGTAAACAAAGCGACTGAGGGCCAGGATGGGCCTCAGTCACGCCCGAAGTATACGTTCGCAGTCGCGCCGGTCGCAATCCTATATGAGGCCACCCCGTTGCCAGACGAACGTCCCGAACCGCCCTCACCCTACACGCGGGCCGGAAGCATGGACGCAGAACCTGGCATCGGCGAACCGTGGTGGAACGCCGGGCCGGCCAACCGCGTACGGATGGACCAAACGCCGGTTGCGGACGGTGATCCCATGGCCCCGCAACGGGCGCCGAGCACGGCCTCACGCCTGCCGCTCTGGACGATAGCGGGAGTCGGGATTGGCGCAGCCCTCCTCGGGGGAGTCGTTGGCGGACTCGTTGGCACCCGGCTCGAGGGTGCGGAGCCCGTGTCTCAAAGCTCCGGGCCCGGCTCCGTCCAGTCAGTAAACGTGGAGCAAACAGGCGCCGTCATCCTGGCGGCAGCCAGCGCGCGGCCCAGCGTCGTCCGCATCGAAAGCACAAAACGAACCGGTGGGACAACCGAGCAAGACGTCGGCTCCGGCGTGATCCTGGACACCGAAGGGCACATCCTTACGAATGCACACGTCGTGCTGAACACGGATTCGCTCAAAGTAATTCTTGCCGATGGTACCGAACGCCCGGCCATTCTTGTCGGCCATGATTATCCGTTCACCGACGTCGCCGTCCTCCAGATAGGGCCGGGCAAACTCGTCCCGTTGCCGATCGGTGACTCGTCCAGGCTCGCACTGGGAGAAACGGTGTTGGCCATCGGGAACCCGTTAGCCGAGTTCGACGGATCCGTCAGTGTCGGCGTCGTGAGCGGCGTAAATCGCATTCGGACATTCGACGGCGTACGGCAGGACGACCTCATTCAAACGGACGCAGCCGTGAACAACGGGAACAGCGGGGGTGCGCTCGTGAACCTCCAGGGGCAGTTCGTCGGGATGCCGACGGCGGTCCTCCGCCTATCGCGGTCAGGCGCCGGGGTAGAAGGAATCGCGTTTGCGCTGCCTGCCAACCGCCTTCTAGAAATCGCTCGCCGGATCATCCAGGACGGGGGGCAATACGCGCGCCCCTCGCTCCAAATGGATCACCAGGACCTTACCCCGGAGGTGCTTGCCAGGCTTAGCCGCACCAGCGTTCGCGAAGGTGCCATCGTCGTCGGGCTCATCACCGGCGGAGCGGCGAGCGAAGCGGGCATTCAACTTGGCGATATCGTGACGCACATCGGCGATACGGCCGTCGATGCCGCGCACCCGCTGTTCAATGTCCTGATGGCATTTGAACCCGGCAGAACGGCCAGAGTTGTCCTCAATCGCAATGGCCGGATAATCGAGGTCGAGGTTCGACTTGCCAAGCGCTCCTGAACATCCCCGCTGCTCACCCGGTAACCGCCCCGAATGACGCGGAGAGGCGGACGCCTGCCCTGGGGGGCAACCGGCAGTCCGGGACTTTACGGCGGCCCACGGCGCTCAAATGGATACGGACGCATGGCCGTCATGGCCCTCATTGGCATCGGCGTCGTGCTGCTGGTTTTCTTTGGCGTTGCCCGCATGTGTAACACGACGAGCTGCGACGACTACTATTGCCCCTCGGATCGGAACATCGGCGTCCTCGATGGCTACGAATTCGTGTCTCGAATCTTTGCATACAACGAAAAGAAGGGCGCCGTCGACAGCGGAACCGACCTGGCGATCGCGGTTGAGCTGACGAAGCCGGTGAGCGATGGCCAGTCCCTCACCTTCTTCCGCTACGTTGAGGAAACGAAGAACTGGGAGCCGATCACTCCTGCAATTCTCGAACCCCAGGGCAAAGTTGTAACAGCCACCTTCACCGGCACCCCGTCGTTCATGGTGGTCATGCATCGAACGGCTCCGGGCGGCACCGTCGTCGCTTACCTTCCGCACAACGCGCCACTCAACCGTTCGGCGGCCGGCCGCGTCACCATCGTCCATACCATCGACTTCAAGCCTTTGGCCGACGGCACGGTCGCCGGGGACTTGAGCACGATCAAGTCGGACGGAACGTTCGAGCTTTATCCCGTTATTTCGGCGAACAATGCCACTAAGGGTGACGTCGCAATCGTAGAGAACATACTTTCGAACGGAGATTCGCGTTCGAACCACGTCAACCAGATAGTGAACAAAGCCTCTCAGGTGAATGTGAAGGGCGTTGATATCGCCTATATGGACCTTCCCCTGACCGCCCGAACGTCGTTCACGCTGTTTATCGGCGAACTCTACGGGAAACTTCACGCCCAAAACAAACAACTCACACTCACGCTCCCATCGCCGATTAAAGCCCAGAACCGAATCGACGAAGGGGCCTATGACTGGACTGAACTCGGCAAGACGGCCGACCTCATTAAGATTGCCCCCTACCGCGATCAAGCGACTTTCCGGATCACCATGCCGGAGATTCTTCAGAACCTCTCAGACCGAGTTCCGTCAGCGAAACTCATCCTGACCGTCTCCCCTTACGCGACGGAAACTGGCGGCGAAAGCATTGCCACCCGATCTCTTGCGGAAGCCATGGCGCTGGCCACCCGAGTCACGGTGCGCGCCGAAGCCGACAACATCCTGACCTCCACGAATATCAAAGTAGCAGGCACGAATATCGACAAAGACGAAGGCTTGCCGGGCATTCGTTGGTCCCCCGAAACCGCGACCGTCGCCTTTAGCTACAAGCAGGCGCAGGGTGGCGGAACCCGGACTGTCTACCTCGAGAACTTCTTCAGTATCGGCTTCAAACTCGAACTCATAGGCCGCTACAAACTTGGAGGAGTGGCCGTTGACGATGCGAGTGACAACAGCTTCCTCGGCGATATCTGGACGGCGCTGGTACCGTACATCACGAGCGGGACGCCAATTCTGCTACAGCCGAACCCCCAGGACCTGGCTCCAAAGTGGAAGGTCAAGGACAACCAGGGCACCATCGAGGACACCGGCCGGGGTTCGGCAAACTGGTTCACGCCGGCTCAGCCTGGCACGTACACGATTTCGCTGACGCTCGGCGATGGCGTCGCACTCTTTGAAAACTCGGTGGAAGTGAACGTGAAGGCCAAACCAGTCACCTCAACACCCGCGGCCTCGCCGACCGTGGCGCGCTGATATGCCCGCGAAGGGAGTACGAATCGCGGGCGGCAGCGCAAAGGGTGTGCCTCTCACAGAACCGCGTGGCGTGCGCCTGCGGCCTACCTCCGGACTTGTCCGGGAGGCACTCTTCAACATTCTTGGGGAGTTGGTAGACAACGCGACAGTGCTCGATCTCTACGCCGGAACCGGCGCCTTGGGCATCGAGGCGCTCAGCCGCGGCGCTGCCAGCGCCACCTTCATCGAAGCCGAGGCGGGCGCCGTTGAAGCGATCCTCCAGAGCCTCGCCCGCACCAAACTCAACGAGCACGGGAAAGTGGTCCGTGGGCGGTTGCCCGCGGCGCTTGCCACATTGCAAGGGACCTTCTCCCTCATCCTGATGGATCCGCCATACGGAGACCCCTCGGCCGAACCCACGCTCATGGAATTGGACAAACTGCTCGCCCCCGAAGGCGGAGTGGTCGTCTACGAACACGCGAGCCGCTACAATCCGCCGGAGCGGCCGGCCCGGCTCCAAATGACGGACCGGCGGGTTTATGGCGATACCGCCATCGCGCTGTACGCCCTTCAGGAGGGGGAATGAGGATCGCAGTTTACCCGGGTGGGTTCGACCCGGTGACCAACGGCCACCTCGACCTGATCACCCGAATGACACACCTCTTCGACCGCGTCATCGTCGCCATCGTCAAAGGCCGCGATAAAGGGTCGCTCTTCACGTGGGAGGAACGCACCGCTCTCGTCAAACAGGCTGTCCAGAACTTCCCGACCGTCGAAGTCGAAGCCTTTGACGGCCTGATGGTCGAGTACGCGACGCGCAAGGGCGCCGTCGCGGTCGTCCGCGGAATCCGCGCCGTCAGCGACTTCGAATCGGAGTTCGACATGGCCCTGATGAATCACAAGATGGCGCCGAACATCGAATCGGTCTTCCTCATGGCGCGGCAAGAACACTTGCTTATCAGCGCAACCCGGATTCGCGAAGTCTCGCGGCTGGGTTACGACGTGGCGGATCTTGTTCCCGCTCCTGTGCGCACGGCCCTGCGCCAGAAGTACGGCCAGGAGTAACGCGTGAGCCCGGAAGGGGCACACATGGAAATCCTCGACTTGATCGACATGCTCGAGGAACTGGTCATCCAGGCCCGGCGGCTTCCGGTCGGTGGCAACCTTGTCGTCGACCGCAAACGAATGCTGGACGTGATCGATCAGATGCGATTGGCCGTCCCGACGGATCTGCGCCAGGCCCAACAGATCCTGGAAACTCGCGAACAGATCCTCACCGAGGCACACGAATCTGCCCGCGGCACGCTAGAGCGAGCGGAAACTGATCGAGCGCGCAGAATTGAAGAAAACTCGGTACTGCGCGAAGCACAAGAACGCAGCAAACAACTCCTCATGGATTCGGAAGCGCGCGCGCGCCAGGTCATAGCTGAAGCCGATGCGACTGCCGCGGCCCACCTTTCCGAAGCCGCCGAAGCAGCAAGCAAGCAACTCGACGATGCCGACCATTACGCCCTCGAAGTACTACGCCGCCTCGAACATCAAATGGAAGCCTTCCTTGATTCAATTCGCGTGAGCACCAACAGCCTTCAAGAAAAACGCTAGCGCGAGAAGACGTTCGGATGCACAATTGCCCGCGCAAGATTCGTTTTCCGTGTCACTACATTGGAGGTACTGAATGGCAGAATTTACCGTAGTTAAAGAAGCGGACGCTCCTCGTCCGACTCGTCAAACTGGCCGCCTCATGGCCCGCATGCGCGAATACGAGAAGTTTGTGGACGCAGTCGGGACGGGCAAGGTCGGAAAGCTCGTTCCCGCAACCGGCGAGACGGCGCGCGGAATTGCGTTGCGCATCAGCCGCGCCGCAAAACGATCGGGCAGGGCGAGTGAAACCTGGGTTGTTGACGGGACAGTCTACTTCAAGACGTCCTGACTCCCACACCACGGCAAACAAAGAGGGCACTCATTCGAGCGCCCTCTTTTCGTGCCAAAGCCGGTATCAGTTGCGCTCGGCGATAGCACCATCGGATGCAACAATGGCGAACGATGGCAGGTCGCGTCGAACATTGCGCGCGACGGTGGCGGGTTCGCGCTGCACCGCCTTCTCCACAGCCTCCATGGCGCCCGCCCGGGACGCCACGGCGCCGTTCTGCATGGTCTCCATCGTTCCGGAGACCGCAGCGCCTTCCTCGACGACAAGGATGGCTGCCTTCATGGTCCCAGTGACATGCGCGGTCGAGGCGAGGAATAACTTGCCCGAGCACACGACATCCCCTTCGAGCCGCCCCAGTATGTGCGCGTCACGGGTCTGAACCCGCACGCGGGCAGTCGCGTCCTTGTTCACGGTGAAGAGGCCACGACAGTTCACTTCGCCGCTGATGGTCCCCTCCACCCGGAGGTCGTGTTCGGTTTCAAAACGGCCGTCGAACGACGAATGCTGGTCGATGACACTCTCGGAACGAGCGATTGGCGCCGTCCGGTCACTGAGCTCGGCGGAGGGAGCCTGGGCGGCGCCGCGTGCCGTCCGCACCGCGAACGATTCCGGCAGGTCAGCGAACTGGTCCGTGGCATCAGAGTTGTAGGGGTTGGATTCATATGAGGGACTCTCGGGGTAGTGGCCATCGCGGGATGTTTTCTTAATCTGCATGGGGCCTCCTTCAGTCGATCGGCGAAGGCGTCGCGCGCGGAGAGCAGATCGACCGGCTCTTCGCACCATATGTCCGCGAGAACCCCCCGTCCACCCGCGCGGGACGGAATTCACGAACGATTTACGTTCGCGATACACCTACGTTAACCACAAAGTCGGCGCCCGCCGGCGGCTCACACCACAATGTTCAACAGCTTGTCAGGCACGTAGATAACTCGCCGGGGTTCCCTGCCCGACAAGTACTCCTGCAGCCGTGGAAGAGCCATCACCGCAGCCCACGCCTCGGCCTCGGACGATCCGGCGGGGAGCAGGACGTGGTCGCGCACCTTGCCATTCACCTGGATGACTAACTCCACTTCGGCATCGTGCGCGAGGGCCCCATCCGCGGTTGGCCAGGTTTGGATGTGAACGCTGTAACTTCCGCCGATCCTGCTCCAGAGTTCCTCGGCGAGATGAGGGGCCAACGGCGCCGTGAGCAAGATCATGGTGCGAACGCCCTCGTCCCACGCCTCACGATCCACGGGGCCCGCGTCACGCGCCTTCTGGAGCGCTGTGGAGTGCTCCATCAACCGTGATATGTAGGTGTTGAAGCGGAAGTTCTCGATCTCGTCGGTCGCCGCGAGAATCGTCTTGTGGGTTGTCCGCCGGAGCGATCGAGTCTCCTCCGCGTCGGGCAGCTTTGCGCGTCTAACAGGCTCTTCCACGAGGTACCACACCCGATTCAACCAGCGCACAATTCCCGACATGCCAGTGGGGTTGTACGGGCCGCCCTGGTCCCACGGCCCAACGAACATGAGCTGGCAGCGAAACGCATCAGCGCCCCACTTTTCAACCTGGTCATCGGGCGCGACGACGTTGCCTCGGCTCTTGGACATGCGGTTGCCGTCTGGTCCAAGGATGACGCCCTGGTTAACCAGGCGTTTCATCGGTTCGTCGCCTTCCACCAATCCCATATCGCGGGCCGCTTTCCAGAAAAACCGCGTGTAAAGCAGGTGCATGACGGCGTGCTCAGCGCCACCGGTGTACTGGTCAACCGGGAACCATTTCTTCGCTGCCTCTGACGAGAACGGACGTTCAGGGTTCTTCGGGTCGGCGTAGCGCATCTGATACCAGCTCGAACACATGAACGTGTCGAGCGTATCGGTTTCCCGGCGAGCTTCGCTGCCGCAGTTTGGGCAGGCGACCCGAACCCAATCCTCGAGCAACGTCAGCGGAGACTGGCCGGTCGGGACGAAGTCGACGTTCTCTGGCAGTACCACGGGAAGGTCGCTATCCGGGACGGGCTGTGTGCCGCATTTCGCGCAGTGGATGAAGGGCAGCGGTGCGCCCCAGAAACGCTGGCGCGAAACAGACCAGTCCCTCAGGCGATACGTGACTGCACCCCTGCCGATGCCGTTCGCCTCGGCATACGCAACGACCTTGCCCACCGCTTCGGATTCCTGAATGCCGGTGAATTCACCCGAGTTGATCATGCGTCCGCCATGCGGGAACGCCGCTACAAGCGGCTTCGACACATCGATCTGAGGATGGTCGTAGGCGGGGACGATTGGGAGCCGGAACTTCGTGGCGAACTCGAAATCCCGCTGGTCGTGCGCGGGCACGGCCATGACAGCGCCCGTGCCGTACGTCGCGAGAACGTAGTCGGCAATCCAAATTGGTACCCGTTCGCCGTTGAACGGGTTGAACGCGAAAGCGCCCGTGAAGACGCCCGTCTTTTCGCGTTCGGTCGAGAGCCTGTCGATTTCTGTCGCCCGGCCAGTCGCGACGACGTAGGCGTCCACGTCGGCCTGCTGCGCGGGGGTCGTGATTCGCCCGACCAGTGGGTGCTCCGGTGCGAGCACCATGAAGGTCGCGCCATAGATGGTATCCGGCCTGGTAGTGAACACTGTTAGTGGCACTTCGATGGCAGGGACATCGACTCTGAAGTTGAGTTGCGCGCCCTCGGACCGCCCGATCCAGTTGCGCTGCATGGTCTTGATGCGTTCCGGCCACTCGATCCCGTCGTAACGCAAGAGCTCATCGGCGTAAGCGGTGATCTTGAAAAACCACTGCCGCATCATCCTTCGTTCGACGACATCGTCCGAACGTTCGCAGCGGCCATCGAGCACTTGTTCGTTCGCGAGGACGGTCTGGCAGCCGGGACACCAGTTCGCCAGCGATTCCGCCTGGTACGCCAGCTTGTTCTTGTAGAATTGCAGGAACCACCACTGCGTCCATTTGTAATACGACGGGTCGCTGGTCACCACTTCACGATCCCAATCGAAGCTCGCGCCCATCAGCCGCAATTGGCCCCGCATACGGTCGATGTTCTGGTAAGTCCACGCTTTCGGGTCGATGTTGCGTTTGATGGCGGCGTTCTCCGCAGGCAAACCGAACGAATCAAATCCCATCGGGAACATCACGTTGTAGCCCAGCATGCGGCGGTACCGGGCAGCGACATCGCTCGGGGCTATGGCGTACCAGTGTCCCGTGTGGAGGTCGCCTGAGGGGTACGGAAACATGGTGAGCGCATACCACTTGGGGCGCGGATCATCATCGTTGGCGGCGTAAAGCTTTGTTTCTTCCCAACGCGCACGCCATTTTGGTTCGATTGCGTGCGGCTCGTATCGATCGGTCACGATCGCTTACCTCGTTTCACAGGACATTCGGAAAGTTGGCAGATGGCTGCCACGGAATACGAGTCCAAACGGACGCCCCGCCGGCTACTTGCCGCGGGGCCGAAGAAGCGCGAGCCGGTAGCGCGGGCGCAATGATGCGCTTGTGAACGAAACCCCCGGGTGTCTGGCTCTCGTCAAAATGTAAAACCCGTCCCGTCGCCAGGTGCGACCGTCGTGGAATCGTATCCCAAAGCCGCCCATTTCGTCACCGTTGGGGTTTCCATCACTCAGGTGTCTCCCGGTAGTGGACGAGGATCAGCGTTTCGAAGTTGCGTTCCTTCGAACAGTGTCGGCAGGTCAGGTACCAGACCCAGACGTCATCGGGCTCCCGGCCGTACTTCGCGGAGGCCTCCTTGCGAGTGCGTTCCGCCACCTTCGGGAGTTCTCCCCAGGGGGCCTCGAAGAGGCGCGAAAACGCCACTCCACCGGGCCGGACAATGCCTTTTCCCTCCGCTGCGCCCTCCACCTCCAGCATCACGGGGCGCCGAAATCTTCCGGCGCCGTTGAGCAGCATGGCATCCACGGGGACGGTCGCACCCAGGGCCTCCGCCGTCTTCCGAAGCGCCTTCCGGGTACCCTCGTAGCCAACGGGGACGCCCATGACCGCGTTCGTCATCAATCGAACGAAGGTCAGATCAGACCAATCGCTTTCGACGCCGTCCCACTCCTCTTTGGCGAGACGCGGGCACTCGCAACCTGACGGCTCTTCGGGAGGTCCCTCGGCCTTGCGAGCAGGCATGCCATCGGCATCAAGCGGGATTCGGCGTTGATTCGTCATTGGACGGCCGCACCCCGCTCGCTGGCTTTGACGACGATCGCCGCGCCTAACGGGCCGATGATCAAGGCTCCATCTACTTTTGAATGTTCCCGGTAAAGCACCGTCGAGAGGCGAACCTCGCCGGCGAACCCCAGTTCGACCTGCACCTCTTCGAGCGACGTGTTCACCGCAACCGCCACCACCTCGCTGCCCAGCCTCCGTTCGAAGGCGAAGACACCCGGGGGAGACTCGATCTCCCGGTATTCGCCCATGAGGAGAGCGGGCGAACGTTTCCGCAGCCAGATCGCCCGCCGGCAAAGCGCCAGCAACGAATCAGAGGCTGTCTCCTCTGCCGCGACGTTTCGGTCGATGCGGCCATAGGGTAGCCACGGTTCGCTGCTGGAGAATCCACGGCCCGGAGAGCCGTCCCACTGCATGGGCGTGCGTTCGGGGTCACGGCCGAAGACCCGCAGCCGGGCGGGGTCTCGCAGGCGGTCTTCGGGGATTTCCACATCCTCCATACCGATCTCTTCGCCGTAATAGATAAATGGCGTGTTCCTCAGACCCAGGAGCATGACCATCGCCGCCCGCGCCCGAGCCATGCCGTGACCGTCAGCGTTATGACGAGAAATGAACCTGGATCGGTCATGGTTGGCCAATGCGTAGCATGGCTGCGAACCGAGCGGGATAGCAGCTTCTGCATTGCCCACGAGCCGTCGAAGGACCTCGGCGTCCCAGGGCGTGGACCAGGGCTCAAATTCGTTGATCAACTGGAAGTTGAAGGCGAGATGAACTCCGGCTGCGGCCGCATCGCCGTAATACGCGCCGATCTGTTCCGCGGTGCCGAATACCTCGGCAACTGCCATTTTGTCCGGATACTCGTCGAAGACACTCCGGATTCGCTTCACCGCGTCATAAACCTCCGGATAGTTGCGGTTGTTCAGCCAGATCTGACTGCTTCGCCCTCTATTTCCCGGCTCCCAATCAGGATTGAGCGGGTTATCTGCGAGATTTGGTTCCTTGATGATCATGCCCATCACGTCGATTCGGAATCCGTCGACGCCCCGGTCGAACCAGAACCGCAAGACGTCGTGCATAGCTGCTTCGACTTCCGGATTGCGCCAGTTCAAGTCTGGTTGTTCTCGCAGGAACGAGTGCAAGTAGTACTCGCCGGTATCCTCGTCCATGGTCCACGCCGGTCCACCAAAAACGCTGCGCCAGTTGTTTGGGCGCGCCCCGTCTCGGCCCGGCTTGCGCCAGAAGTACCAGTCCCGCTTCGGGTTGTCCCTTGAAGACCGGGATTCGATGAACCACGGATGCTGATCCGAAGTGTGGTTGGGGACCCAATCGAGCAGCACTTTCATGCCACGCCGATGACACTCGTTCACGAGGCGGTCCATCGTTTCCAGGGTGCCGAAATCGGGGTGGACGCCGTTGTAATCGGAGACGTCGTAGCCGAAGTCTGCCATCGGCGACGGAAACGTCGGCGAGAGCCAGATGGCATCGACCCCAAGCGACCGTTCAGTGCCGTCATTCAGGTAGTCGAGGCGGCGGATGAGACCGTCGAGGTCACCGATACCGTCGCCATCGGAGTCCTGGAAGCTCCGCGGGTAGACCTGGTAAATGACTGCGTCACGCCACCACTCTCGCGTCATTTCGAGAGTGCGACCTTGATCCGGTCCGCGATTTGCGGTTCGTCTTCGAAAAACAACCGTGAGACGCTGATGATGGACTCTATCGGCCTGCCCGTATCCATGCGGTCGCGGAGGATTACTTCGCCGGAGACACGCGCCGCTTGGGCCCGGAATTCC
>JANPDX010000702.1:0-7975 GCA_031431695.1 Dehalococcoidia bacterium | reverse complement strand
CGAAGCCGATGAGTACAAGCGCGCCTTCCACGAATACGCCCCCGACATCGCCGTCATCACGAACGTCGAACCAGACCATCTCGATTACTACGGGACCCCCGAGGCCTACCGGGACGCGTTCATCGAGTTCGGCAAGAAGGTCCGTGAAGGAGGCATCATCCTCGCCTGCGCCGATGACCCAGGCGCGCGGTACGTCTCCGACGTCCTCGGCGACGACTTCCTCCAACATGAGACCTACGGCATCGAAGGCGTCCGCTACTGGATGGGCCGCGACATTCGCCTGTCCGACCGCGGCGTGGATTTCGAGCTGGACCGCGGCGGCACAATCGTCGGCACGCTCCACGCTCGCGTTCCCGGGGAGCATTTTGTCCGCAACGCGCTCGCCGCCGTGGCCGTCGCCCTCCATCTCGAAGTTCCCTTCGAAGTCATTCGAAGTGCCGTCGCCGAGTTCCACGGCGCCCGCCGCCGTTTCGAGACGGTTGGGGAAGCAGGCGGTGTCCTCGTCATGGACGACTACGCGCACCACCCGACCGAAGCAAAGGCCACGATCGCCGCCGCGATCCGGGCATTTCCGGAGCGTCGAATCATCGGCATTTATCAGCCGCACACCTACAGCCGAATCGCCTACCTCTGGGACGAATGGCTCACCTGCTGGAACGGCCTCGATGCCCTCGTGATCTTGGAGACCTACGCCGCTCGCGAAGCTCCGCTTCCCGGAAGGTCCGCGGCCGACCTTGCCCGGGCCATCACCGGGCTCGAAGCCATCTATGCCGCCAATTTCGACGATGCTGCCGCCAAAGCGAAGGCCCTTTCCCGCCCCGGCGACGTCATCTTCACCATCGGCGCCGGAGACGTTGTCGAAGTCGGTCCAAGACTTTTGGAGTTGCTCCGATGACCGCCGTCGAGAGCCTCGGGCGCGCCATCGAAACCCTCGGCGAACTGCGCCGCGACGAGCGCCTTGCCCGCCACACCACCTTCGGCATCGGCGGCCCCGCTGACCTCTTCCTCACCGTGCGCAGCGCAGGCGCCCTGGCGATGGCGACAAATGCCGCCTATGAAGCGGGAGTGCCGACCTTCGTGCTCGGCAGCGGCAGCAACATCCTCGTCGCTGACGCCGGAATACGCGGACTCGTGCTCGATAACCGGGCCCGTGCCGAAATGCCGAATAACCTGGTCTTTCGTGTTGAAAGCGGCGCCAGCTTCGCCGCCTTCGCCCGAAAGATGTGCCGCCTTGGCCTCGAAGGCCTGGCCTGGGCCGTTGGCATCCCCGGCACCCTTGGCGGCGCCGTGGTCTACAACGCCGGCGCTTACGGAGGCTGCCTCGCGGACGTACTCCGCCGGGTGCGTCTGCAACTCCCCGGCAACGGCGACCAGTGGATCGACGCCGCCGACCTCGGCCTGGTCTATCGGGGCAGCGCCTTCACTCGCGGCCAGGTCGAGGGCAAGTCCGTCCTCGAAGCTGAAGTCGAACTCATGCCCGGTAACGCCCGGTCGCTACTCGCCCAGGCCGCCGCCTACGACGGACGCCGCCTTACCGCGCAGCCTCGCGGGCGCAATGCCGGTTCCACATTCAAGAATCCCCCGTCTTCGCCCGCGTGGAAGCTGATCGAGGCCGTCGGGATGCGCGGGACGGTGCGCGGAGAGGCCGCGATTTCAGACAAGCACTGCAACTTCTTCGTCAACGAAGGCAACGCCGCCGCCGCCGACGTCGCCTGGCTCATCGCCGAGGCCCAGCGCCGTATAGCCGAACAATTCGGCATCACGCTCGAACGAGAAGTGGAATACGTGGGGGACTGGCGATGACAACGCAACGCGTCGCGGTAATCCTCGGCGGCCGCTCCGGAGAACACGAAGTCAGCATCACGAGTGCCCGGAGCGTGATGGCCGCGCTCGATCCCGCGCGCTGGGAAGTCGTCCCCATCGGCATTTCGAAGGGGGGCCACTGGCTCACCCCTCAAGAGACGGCTGCCGCGCTCAGGAACGAAAGCCGCGCCCTTCTGAGTGATGGCTCTCCCATGCTCACCGCTACGGACGCCCTCGCCGCCCTCGCTTCCTGTGACGTCGCGTTCCCCCTGGTCCATGGCACAAATGGCGAGGATGGCACGCTCCAGGGCTTCCTCGAAATCGCTGGGATGCCTTACGCGGGCTGCGGCGTGGCCGCCAGTGCCATCGGCATGGACAAAGCGTTGATGAAAGCATTATTTCGAGAAGCCGGGATCTCCGTCGCGCGCTATTCCGTAATACGATCATGGGAGTATACACTTGCCCAGAATGATTCGATGGCTCTTATAGAACATTCGATCGGCTACCCATGTTTTGTTAAGCCCGCCAACGGGGGTTCCTCCGTCGGCGTCTCGCGCGCCCGCTCCCGCGAAGACATGCCCGAAGCGTTCCGCGCCGCCTTCGCCTACGACGACAAGGCCGTTGTCGAACAGGCTGTCGTTGGCCGCGAGGTCGAGTGCTCGATCCTCGGCAACGAACATCCCGAGGCCAGCATCGTTGGCGAAATTGTCCCGGACCGGGACTTCTACGACTACGACAGCAAGTACTCGGCGGCTTCAACAACGCAACTCTACATTCCTGCGCCAATCCCGGAAGGCGCCGCACGGGACATTCAGCGCCTTGCCCTCCGCATGTACCAGGTGATGGGCTGCGAAGGCTATTCCCGCGTCGACTTCTTCCTCACGCCCGCTGACAAGATCATTGCCAACGAGGTGAACACCATCCCGGGGTTCACCAGCATCAGCATGTACCCAAAGTTGTGGGAAGCCTCCGGTCTCGCCTACACGCCGCTCCTTACAAAAATCCTTGAGCTCGCCCTCGCTCGCCATCAGCGGAGGTCGAATCGATGATCGTCAAGCGCAACCGTCCCAGGAAAGCCTCGGCTGTCCGGCGCATCATCAAGCGTCAGCGCCCCAATGTCGGCGAATCAGTCAATCACACGATTGTGAAGCGTAATCGTGGCGTCGTCGGCGGCAAGCCCCCGCGCGGCCCACGGGGCCCACGATTCCATTTCCCGCGGTTCCGTTGGCGCCCCACGAAGGGGTTCCTGCTAGCGGCAACCGCACTTGGCGTGATCGGTGCATTCGGATACGGCGCCTACTGGATGTGGTCGTCACCGTTCTTCAAAGTCTCGAACGTCGAAGTCGTCGGTAACCAGCGCATGGCCAAGAGCACTGTTGTCGAGACGGCCGGGCTGCTCGGCAGCTCAATGTTCGATGCAGACCTTGCGGCCGCCCAGGCAGCCCTCTACCAGCAGCCGCTCGTCAATTCCGTCCGCCTCGAGCGCGACTGGCCTCACACCGTCCGCGTTGTCGTCGAGGAGCGCAAAGCCTGGGGTACCTGGGAACAGTCCGGCGTCCAGTACACCATCGACCGCGAAGGCGTTGTCCTCGGGCAGGGCCCGGCAACTCAGGGTTCGCCGTTGATCCGCAGCACCGAATTGGGAAACAGGCGGGTCGGCGACCGGGTCGACTACCAGGCCGTCGATGCGGCTGCTGAGATCTACGAAAAGCTCCCGCGCCAGCTGGGGACAACCGTTGCGGAGGTTGCCTTTATCACCGGTAAGGGCGTCCAGGTGACGACCACCAACAACCAGACGGCCCTCTTCGGAGATTCGTCATCGATCGCCTACAAGCTCTCGATCTGGGCCGCGCTCGCGCAAGAAGCCCAGGCTCGGCGCATCAGCTACACCACAATCGACCTGCGCTACGGCAACCGCCCCGTGCTGCAGTAAGGAGAAGGCCAATGAGAAGACGGAGCACCGTCGCAGCTATCGATGTCGGGTCCACGAAAGTGTCGGTCATCGTCGGCGCCCTCGGGGACCAGGGCGAAACGCGCATCCTTGGAGTCGGCGTCGCGCCCGCGGCCGGGTTGTCTCGCGGCGTCATCGACAACATCCAGAGCGCCCGCGAAGCCATCGGCCTGGCCGTCGAAAAGGCGGAGCAAGCGTGCGGCATGCGCATTCTCAGCGCCGTCGTCGGCATATCTGGCGGACATATTTCGTCCCAGAACAACCGTGGCATCATCGCCATTCCCGATCGTTCCCGCTCTATCTCCGAGGATGACCGCTCGCGAGTTCTTGAAAGCGCCGGGCAGGTTGCGATTCCCACGAACCGCCAGGTCATCCACGTCGTGCCTCGCGGCTATTGGATCGAGGGCACCGAACAGGTAACCGACCCCGTCGGCATGTTCGGCGGACGGCTTGATGCCGAGGTGCATATCGTTTCCGGCGCCGTATCGGCGGTCCAGAACCTGACGAAATGCGTGGAGGGCGCCGGGGTCCAGGTCGATGACATCGTCCTCGAGTGCATCGCATCGGCCACCAGTGTCCTCGAAGTCCAGGAGCGTCAGCAGGGCGTCGCACTCGTCGATATCGGTGGCAGCACCACGTCGATCGCCGTCTACGACGAAGGTAGCCTGGCACATACCGCCTGCCTGCCGATTGCCGGTTCTCAGCTCACCAACGACCTGGCTCGCGTCCTGCGCTGTCCATGGGAGGCCGCCGAACAGCTCAAGTGTACCGTTGGCGCCGCCTTCGCCGACCCCGCCATACACGAGTCCGTGGAGATTCACGCGTTCGGCACGCAGTCCAAAAAGTTGGTTGAGCTCCGGCATGTCTGTGAGATTCTCCAGGCCCGTTCCGAGGAGATCCTTGAAATGGTTGCCGTCGAACTGAAGCGTGTCGGGTACTACGACAAGCTTGCGGCGGGCCTCGTCCTCACCGGCGGCACCAGCCAGCTTCGGGGCCTCGCCGAGGTCGCCGAAGCGCGCCTCGGCATTCCTGCCCGTGTTGGGCGGCCAGCTGGTTACTCCGGCCTGTCCGACCTTATCGGTACTCCGGCGTTTTCGACTTCCATCGGCCTGGTTGAGTACGCACTCAGCGGCCGCGAGCGGGTCGTCGAAAACAGCCCCGGACCATCATTCGATGTGCCCGTTGGCGGCCTTTTCCGCCGGCTTGCATCCCTTGGGAGGGCGCTGATGCCCCAGTAATCCCGAAGGAGAGGAATGAGCCCCAACGACCAACCCGCAGTCTCGACTCATTCGCGAAAGGAACCAACACCATGAGTCTTCGTTACGAAACCGAACTGTTGCCCGATATCAAGGTCGTCGGCGTTGGCGGAGGCGGCTGTAACGCCGTCAACCGCATGGTCCGGGCCAAAATTCCTGGAGTCTCCTTCGTGGCCTGCAATACCGATGCCCAGGCCCTCACCAATTCCGAGGCCACGACCCGGCTTCGCATCGGTGAAAAGCTCACCAGGGGACTCGGTGTGGGTGGCGACCCAACACGCGGCGAACGCGCCGCCGATGAAAGCCGCGACGAACTCCGCGATATCCTTCATGGCACGGAAATGGTCTTCGTCACCGCCGGCATGGGTGGTGGCACAGGTACCGGGGCCGCTCCCGTGGTCGCCGAAATCGCCAGGGAATGCGGCGCATTGACGATTGGCGTCGTCACCAAGCCTTTCGCCTGGGAAGGCGCCCGTCGCGCCAGGCAGGCCGAGGACGGCCTCGCCCGCCTTCGTGACAAGGTCGATACGCTCATCGTCATTCCGAACGCCCGGCTCATCGAGATCTGCGCTCCCGATGTCACCATTGAGCAAGCATTCGAGACCGCCGATGACGTCCTGCGCCAGGCAATCCAGTCGATCTCCAACATCATCAGCCAGAACGGCTCCATCAACCTGGACTTCAACGATGTACGCACCACCATGAGTGAGGCCGGACCGGCCTTGCTGGCCGTCGGGCGCGGCATCGGCGAGAACCGCGCTATCGAAGCCGCCCGTGCCGCCACCAACAGCCCTCTCCTCGATCAGTCAATCGATGGCGCCCAGAACGTGCTCTTCAACGTGACGCACGGCGGCAATCTCCAGCTTCGCGAACTGGACATGGCAGCGAGGGTCATCTCTGAAATCGTCGATCCGTCGGCGAACATCATCTTTGGCACGGTTGTCGATGCGCGCGTCGGTGAAGAGATTCACATGACCGTGATCGCCACCGGCTTCAACCCGAGGGCCATGACCATCGACGACCACCTGGATACGACCCGCAGCATTCGCGACTACGGACTGACCGGTGTCTCAAACATGGATGACGCTGAATTGCCTGCATTCCTGCGGCGCAACATTCGCTCGTTGAATTCGAGCCGGCCGCTGGGAGAGGGAACATTCGTGAGGTTGGCTGAAAGGAGGTAGCTACCTAACCGAGCGCGCTTTTCAGTCCGTAAGGACGCCACCCGAGGTTATCGGGAAGCATGGGGCTTGATGCAATGGGAGATGGCATCAAGCCCCGTTTCATTACGCGTTCGGGTTACCCCGCCGGTAGCTACCCCGCTTTCAGCCGAGCGCGAAGCTTAGCACACCGCTTTACAGAATGACTAGCCTTTCTCTTGATTTAAGACATCAGTACCAGCCGCTCACTTTGACGGAGCGTGGAAGTGGGGAGGGAACCGGTTCGGTGGGCGCTGGCGTGTCGCGCTCGGATTAGTCGGCAGAGAGCGCTGCAACCAAATCCGCGCGGGTGGTCCCAAGCGCCCCGAACAACATCGGCCCCAGTTCGCCCGACTGCAGGATCCCATAGGCCAGCGTTCGCGCGCTGATTTCCCCGCCCCCGGCTTCCCGCACCAGCCGCGCCGTGAAGTTAATCGCATCCCGCGCCGCTGAACCAAACATCACGTTCTGGGTGAGCTTCTCCTCGCTCATCCCCTGCGCGATAAGCAGCGCCGGCTCGAGCGCATCATCTGGCGGCAGGCCTTCAAACCCGGCCACGTTCAACACCCGGATGCACCCTGCAAGCAGGTGCTCCGGCGCCACAATCCCCACGTTCATCCGCCAACAGAAATTTTCCGCTTCCTTCAATGCCCGCGCGGCATCTTCGCTCAACGTCACCTCATCGCTCATATCAACAACTCCGTGAATCCCCTCGCCCATCGCAGTGGGAGAGGGGGCAGGGGGTGAGGGCCAACCACCCCGCCAATGGCGGCAGCAGCTCCCAGACGCCCCTCCCGGCGGGACTGTACCGCGAATGGCGAATCAGCCGGACCGAAGCGCGCGCCCTGGGCGCGCCCCGGTATGGACTCCTGCTCGCGCAATCACCGTGCCGTTGACAATCACGGCGTCGATACCCACGGGCGGACGAGCTGGATCGTCGTAGGTTCCGACGTCCGCGATGGTGGCGGAATCGAAGACCACAAGGTCGGCGAACGCCCCTGTCTCCAGGATGCCCCGCCCAGACAGACCGAACTTTTTCGCCGGCATTCCCGTCATGCGGTGTATGGCAGTCGCGAGGTCGAGGACTCCAAGGTCGCGGGTGTATCGGCCAAGAACCCGGGGGAAAGTACCCCAGAGACGCGGGTGCGGCTTAGAGCCGGCCGGAACGCCATCTGAACCGATCATGGTCGTGGGGTGGCGCATGACGGTACGCACATCGTCCTCGGACATAGTGTCGATGACGACCATGGCCCCGCGGCAAACATCCACCACCGCTCGCGCGGCCTCAAGGCCGGAGAGCTCGAGTTCGAGTGCGATGGCGTCAAGCCGTTGACCTTCCCATTCGAGGCGTTCAGGACACGAGGCAATGAGTATGTCGGTTGGCTCGCCGCGTCCTAAACCGCCGACCGTAGCGCCGCCGAGGAACCCATTCTGAATGACGGCGAAGAGCACCGTCGAGCCCGCAGTGTACGGATATTGGTCGGCAGTCACGTCGAGACCGCGGCTACGTGCCTCATCGATCAAGCGAAGCGAGTCGGTCACGCGGCCCCAATTGTCACGACCGCTAGCCTTGTGATGAGAGATCTCCACGGGCAGTCCGGCGGCTTCGCCTATGTGAATGGCTTCGCGGACGGATTCAAGGAGTTGGCCAGCTTCGTCGCGCATGTGCGTGGCGTAGAGGCGGCCGGCGTCAGCTGCGATGCGGGCGAGGACCACCAGCTCTTCCGTGCCTGCATATCGACCGGGTTCGTAGATCAGCCCGGTCG
>JANPDX010000701.1:0-1526 GCA_031431695.1 Dehalococcoidia bacterium | reverse complement strand
TTCCGATGATTCCAAGCCCGTCAAGTCCAGTGATGGACCGCACATGTTCGCTTGTAAACGTGTGGTGATCGATCACATGCAGGGAGGGTCCGGTCGTCGTGCCGTATAACTGGCTCCCATCGGAAGCAAGCCCTTCGAGTGCCAACGTCGAAAATGTGTGCGACCGCTTGATCGCGCCGGTGGCATAATCCAGGACTCGGAGGGTTGTGCCCGATGCGGCGAACACTTCACCGTCAAGATAAGCGAGGGCCTCGATGTCCGCATTGAAAGGCTCAAAGAGGCGAATGATCGCTCCCGTGATGGCGTCCACTTCGGTCATTGGAACGTTGGGGGCGCCGCCGATCAGCAGGCCCGCTGGACTTGTCGCAAGGCCAAACTCCGTGAAATTCTGCCGGATAGGCGAAGCGAATTGGTTGAGAATCGCGCCGTTGAGGGGATTGAGCTCACGGATGGTTCCCGAACTGGTGTGATGAGTGAACAAGCGGCCGCTGGGTCCGGTGTAGGCGAATCCGAAGGCGGCGCCTGTTGGCGTGATGTCGATGGCGGCGACGATCGCATCGTTGGCCTCGAGATCGAAGGCCGAGCTTCTTGTGATCGTCAGGGCGTAGGAACTCGTACCGGTCAGCTTCGCCAGATACGTGCCCGCGTGCGGCGCGACAAAGCGTGCGATAGCCGGGCCACCCTGGAGCGTTCCTCCGCCGACCGTGCTTGCGACCGGATTGCCTTCCTCATCGAAGAGATCGATCGCCATTTCGCGCTGGCTGGTGCTTGCAAGCACGAGGGACGCTTCCTCACCGGCGGTCAGCGAAAAGCTGTACCAATCCGTCGCGGACGCCACGGGAATATCGAGCGTGACAACCAGTTCGCTGGACCCGATATTTCCCACGAGAAACCCCGGCGCGAACTCGAAGGTCAGTCTCCCGTCGGCCGCCATCGCTGCGAGCATTTCCGGCGACAGAAGGAACGACTCGGTCATGGGAACGCCATTCGCGCCCAGGTATTCGAACATCTGGCGAACGAAAACTCCGTTTTCTCGCAGCGTGATGTACTCATCCTGCAGCGCCAGCTCCCCGGTCGCCTTGACAGTCATCACCGCGGAAAATGCCGCTGGCGGAGGATCGACGATCTCAAACTTCAGCACGTTCGGATAAAAGAGATTGTTCGTGTATGTTCGCGAATACGTGACGTGCTCCGCGTCGCCAACGACGCTGGCGATCATCGCGCCGCCCGAGCCGTGAAACGCCGCATCGAGCGATTGTGCTTCAGCAAGCGTGTCGTTGGTGTCGCCATCGTTGCTTTCCAGCTCGAACGCGGCGTTCAACGCCACGCGCAGCGTCGCGTCGCCCCAGTTCCCGCCGATGCTCGTCATCGCCACCATGTAGTTGCCGCCGGTGGCGGCGGGCAGGTGATTGCCGACGATCGGTCGGCCGGGCATTGTGATGCCGCTGAAGATCACTGCGCCCGCGGGGTTGCGCACTTCCACCTGAACCGCCAGCGACGGCAACGTCGGTTCGACCACCAGATTC
>JANPDX010000700.1:0-4240 GCA_031431695.1 Dehalococcoidia bacterium | reverse complement strand
CGTCCGCGAAGTGATCGGCCGAGTAGTCGATGGTTCGCGCTTCCACGAATTCAAAGCGCGCTACGGGATCACGTTGGTCTGCGGATTTGCGCGGATCATGGGCTTCCCCGTCGGCATTGTAGCGAACAACGGCATCCTGTTCGGTGAGAGTGCGCTCAAGGGCGCGCACTTCGTGCAGCTTTGTGCCCAGCGCAAGACGCCGCTCGTGTTTCTTCAGAACATCACAGGCTTCATGGTGGGGCGCCAGTACGAAAACGCGGGCATCGCGAAGGATGGCGCGAAGATGGTTACGGCCGTCGCCTGCGCAAACGTGCCGAAGTTCACGGTCGTCATCGGCGGCAGCTTCGGTGCTGGCAACTACGCGATGTGCGGCCGCGCCTATGGGCCGCGCCAGTTGTGGATGTGGCCCAACGCCCGTATCAGCGTGATGGGCGGGGAACAGGCGGCGTCGGTGCTCCTCCAGGTGCGCATGGACCGCGGCGAGGAACTCTCAGCCGAAGAACAGGAGCGCTTCAAGGCGCCGACCATCGAACGGTACGAAGAAGAAGGCTCGCCCTACTTCAGTACGGCGCGGCTCTGGGATGATGGTGTTATCGACCCGCTCGACACACGGCGTGTGCTTGGACTGGGAATCGCGGCATCGCTGCACGCACCGTTCGAAGAAACGAAGTTCGGCATCTTCCGGATGTAGGAAAGCGGATCAGCCGCGGAGGTTCAGGTAGAACTTACCTGGCGTCGGGCCGCGGGTAGAATTCGGGCTTCAGGGATAGGGGGCAACCAGATGGCAGGACCGCTGGACGGCATCAAGGTCGTGGAGTTGGGGGTATGGGTGGCAGGCCCATCGTGCGCCGCGATGCTCGCGGATTGGGGCGCGAACGTTATCAAGATCGAACCGCCGGAGGGCGACCCTTTTCGGGGTCTCGGGGCGGCGTTTGGTGCGACCATGAACCCCCCGTTCGAACTTGATAATCGAGGCAAACGCAGCATCGCCCTGAACCTCGATGTCGAAGACGCGCGCAACATCGCGGGCGACCTGATAGACGCCGCGGATGTATTCGTGTCCAACATGCGGCCACGGGCGCTCGAACGGCTCGGGCTGACCTACGAAAAGCTCTCGGTGACGAATCCCGGTCTGATTTATTGCAATGTCACCGGGTACGGCCCGGATACCCCGGAGGCCAACCGCGCCGCCTATGACGTTGGCGCGTTCTGGTCGCGCGCTGGTGTCGTCTCCGGGCTGACACCGGAAGGGGCGGAGCCACCGCTGCAACGTGGGGGCATGGGTGACCACATGACGGGCGCGAACGCGGCGGGAGCGATATCGGCGGCACTCTTCAGCCGGGAGAGGACGGGACGAGGCCAGCGCGTGGCTGTTTCGCTGACCCGGATCGGTGTCTACATGATGGGATGGGACACGAACACGCAGCTGCGGACGAACATGCCGCCAATGCCACCCGTGGACCGCTATCACGCGCCCAACCCGCTCATCAACCCGTTCAGAGACAGCAATGGCCGGTGGTTTTACCTGTTGATGCTGCAGGGCGACCGGCACTGGCCAGACTTCCTCAGGGCCCTGGGCAACCCGGCGGCACTCGCGGGCGACGAGCGTTTCAAGGACATTCCGGGGCGCCGAGACCACGCGACCGAGCTGGTCGCTATCCTCGACGGCATCCTCGGCGAGAAGCCGATTGCGGAGTGGGGTCCGGTATTCGATGCCAACGACGTGTGGTTCGCGCCGGTGCAAAACCTGGCCGAGGTGGTGCGGGACCCGGTCATTCGCGCGGCAGGGGCATTCGTAACCGTGGAATCGCCGGTTGGTCCGGTTGAGCAGGTGAACACGCCGGCGGACTTCTACGGCACGCCGGCACAGCCCGGGAACTGGGCGCCCGAGCTCGGACAGGATACCGAGACCATTTTGCTGGAGGACCTTGGATACGACTGGGACCGCATCGCTTCGCTAAAGGAACTGGGGGCGATCCCTTGAGCGAACGCCGGATCTGGCTGGCGCGGCTGCCAGAGATGCGGTTGGCGTACTTCGAGGAGCAACTTACGGCGGTTCCTTCCGAGGATTCCGGTGTCGTAGCGGAGTTTGAGGGCATGGGCCGCATCTTCGACGCGTTTAACGAGTGGCGGGTACGAGTCCGCCCCGCTCTTGGCCGCATCGACATCGCGGCACTGGGTTGGGCGATGGACCCGGCGACTGACGGACGCATCCCCTACCGGGCGGCGGTGCCAATTCGGAGCGACTACCAGCCGCCAGAGCCCGCGAGAACCGCATTCTTCCCCGGTGGCAGCTTCCTCTACGCTTATGCGGACAACATCGACGAAATCGAGGACGTGTCGCTGGCAGTGATGCAGTCTGTGGACGCATCTGGTTTCGTACGGGTCTCCGGGCTCATCGAGGCGTACAAGTTTCACTACAACATGGAGCAGCACCCTGCTGATTGCGGGTTCCTCGTGAAAAACCCGGACGGCTCCGAACCAATCCCCGCGCCGTCTAGCCACACCTCGCCGCTACCCATTGCCCGCTAGGATTTGAGTCCGGCCTCGAGCCAGCCGATGTGCTCGTTGTAATGGCTCCAGGTGTTGCCGTGGACCCACCCGACTACCGGCGCGGGGTTGAACGGCGGGTCGTCGGGCTGGTAGTGGGAGTAGGGACGCTCAAGGTCTTCCTGGGTCAATGAGCCGAGCAGTGCGAGCAGTTCCGCATGCGTCGAGGCACTCTGGGCGAGCACCTCGGCGAGCGGTTGGGTTTCAGCGGTTGCGGCGAGAGCTGCGTTTACGGCTTCACCGGTGTCTGCCCAAGTGGCCTCGTCGCCTTGGTCGTGGGCATCCCAAAGAGAGCGCGGGAGGCCCATGGCGTCGCCGCGGTGTTGCTTACGGAGAAGCCCGATCGCCGAGCGCTCCCATGCGGTGAGGTGGGCGAAGTGAACCCTGGCGCTCCAGCCATCGCCCAGGGGGCGCTCCATATCGGCCGGCGAAAGGGCCGAGACGAGTGCCTGGAGCGCCCCCCAGCGTTCGTCGATGCGGTCGAGCAATGCTTGCTTCGAGGTTGGTTCGTCGGACATGCGCCCTTCCCTCGGGTTGTGTTCGTTGAGAACGTTCGGGCGCCCGACCAATAACGAGGCGCGCCCGCGGAGACGTTGCGGGGCAGACCGACTAGGGCCGTTCTTCTATGCCCTCGGCAGACCGAGGCCACGGGTAGCGATGATGTTGCGCTGGATTTCGCTGGTGCCACCTTCGATGGTATTGGCGATTGAGCGAAGGTAGCCGTACTTGTAGCGGCCGTAGCCGGATGCATCGACGCCTTCGGTCTTCGAATCGAGCTGACCGTAGAGACCGAGCACCTTCATTGCGGTACGAGAGATCCGCTGGTTCAACTCGGTGCCGTACATTTTCGCGACGCTGGCCTCGTGTCCGGGAGCAACGCCGTCCTTGGCCTGGATGGAGATGATCTTGAGGCTCATCTGGGTCGCTACGCCGGCTTCGACCATGCGGTCGACGAGTTCGTGGCGAAGCGCTCCGTTTGCCTTGAGGGTGCTGACGTTTTGTGTCCGGGCGAACTTGACCAGGTCTTCGACACCCTGGCGTGCGCCCACGGCGCCACCGATGTTCGAGCGCTCGAAGCTGAGGGTGGTTTGGGCGAGGTACCAACCGCGATTTTCGTCGCCGATGATGTTTTCCTTCGGGATGCGCACATCTTCGAAGAAGACTTCGTTGAATTCGTGCGTGCCGGCCATGTTGATCAGGGGGCGGACGGTGACGCCCGGAGCCTTCATATCGGCCACGAAGTAGGTGATGCCACGATGCTTCGGGGCTTCCGGGTCAGTGCGGGCGAGCAGGATCATCCATTTGGCCATGTGGCCGCCAGAGGTCCAAATCTTCTGGCCGTTGACCACGTAGTCGTCGCCGTCGCGGATGGCGCGAGTCTGGAGGCTGGCGAGGTCGCTGCCTGAGCCCGGCTCGCTATAACCCTGGCACCAGACGGTCTCGCCATCGAGGATCTCGGGCAGGTACTTGTTCTTCTGGTCCTCCGTCCCATGGACGATCAGCGTGGGGCCGGCGAATCCGGTGGCGATGCCACCCGGGCGTGGGGCCCGGGACTCGGCCATTTCCCAGTTGAAGATGAACTGCTCCATGACGGACATACCCGCTCCGCCGTATTCCTTCGGCCAGGCAGGAGCAATCCAATGCCGGTCAGCGAGCTTCTTGACCCAGGTCTTCCAACCTTCGCCAACGC
>JANPDX010000699.1:0-4583 GCA_031431695.1 Dehalococcoidia bacterium | reverse complement strand
TCATGTTCGCTTCGGGAAGGGCCGCGTTCCCGCCGACCATCGGCCAGGAAAGCTCGACGCCCTGTTGGGATGAATGTCCCCAGTGGATGAACATGCCAAAGCGTGCGGTATCGAACCATGTAGTCATGGCCGCGATTCTACGCGACTAACGCGCGGACGGCCTCGACAGGCCAGGTCACGCCGGGGGAGCCGTGGGTCTCGAGCCAGCGCCGGGCGCGGTAGCCATAGTCGGCGAGCGCTTCGACCGAGGTGGGCGCGGCGCCGATCAGTGGCTCGGAGATTGGCGGGATCACCGGAGAGCGGCCAACGCTACTGCTCAGGGCCGAACTTGGGCGATTCGTTCGGGGCGAGGCCCCACTGGCTGCGCGGCCACCAGCTCGCGAGCGCCTTGCCGACGATGTCGTCCTCCGGGACGAGCCCAAAGCTGCGGCTGTCGAAGCTCTCGTTGCGGTTGTCGCCCATCACGAAATACTGGCCCGCGGGGATTCGGAGCGCCTGCAATTCACCCCGCCACGGCTCTCTGACGTACGGTTCAATTAATGCGCGGCCATTGATATAGACGACGCCGGCGCGGATCTCCAGTGTTTCCCCGGGCTCGCCGATCACGCGCTTCACGAGGTCGCCCTGGCCGCGTTGGCGGCGGTGCAGCACGACGATGTCTCCGCGCCGGGGGCCGTGAAAGACGTGACGGATTTCGTCCGATCCATCGACTTCCCAGAACGGCACCCACCTGGCCACGTCGGCAAGGTTGATCTCGGAGTAGGAGAGCGAGTTCACGAGCAGAAACTCGCCGTTGTCGAGGGTCGGATCCATGGAATGGCCTTCGACCCGATAGTGCTGAACGCTGGCGCGGACAGCGAGGAACACGAGTATCGCCAGCAGTCCCGTCTCCACGATCTCCCGGACGAGCGAGTGGTGGCCGCGCCGCACGGCGACCTTTTCCTCGAGCACCTCATCCTCTCCGGTAGAACGCGGCCGCGGCGGAAGGAGCACGCCAGGTTCCGGGAACAGGAACGCGCCGGGCAGGGCCGAATCAGAACGTCCACGAGCGCCGTGCTGCGGCGCCCATCGCCGGTCGTCGCGGAAAACGAGTGAATCCAGGGCGGGATTCGAAAGCGGAGCCGGTCCAACATCCGTGGCGGGCAGCCAGTTACCGTCCGGGTCGAGAACGTCCTCGGGTTCATCGTCCAGGCGGTCTCGATCAACGGGCCATTCGAGTCGCCGAGGGGGCACCGGCGCATCGGTCATGCCCGAATTAGCGCACACCGGGTTCAAAGGTGAAAGGACTGCCCCTGCTTTCCTCTTTCCTCTTTCCTCTTTCCTCTTTCCTCTCGTCAGGGCAGCCAGGCATTGAACTTCGGCTCGCGCCGCTCGCGGAAGGCCGCGACCCCTTCGCGCGAATCCGGGTGGTGGTCGCTGATAGCGGTCTTCCCCGCGATGTCGTCAAGCGCGTGTGCCCAGGTCATCTCGTCGGCGTTGTAGATCGTCCGCTTCAGCAAGCGCATTGCAACCTGGGGGCCGTTGGCCAACTCCCGCGCGAGGTCCATCGTCCGGGCCATCAGGGCATCAGCTTCGACGACTTCGTGGACGAGGCCGAGTGCGAGTGCCTCCCCCGCCGGGACAATCCGCTTTCGCATCAGAAAATCCATGGTCCGGGCGACGCCCATCAACTGGACCAGCAGGTACTGGCCGCCCTCGTCTGGCAACAGCCCAAAGCGCAGGGTGGCCGAGCCCAAACGTGCCTCTGTCGAAGCGATACGGAAGTCGCAGGAGAGCGCCAGCGAAAGCCCGGTCTGAATGGCGATGCCGTTCATCGCCGCGATGCTGAGCTTGTCCAGGTTCCGGATTGCCGAATTCACGGTCTGGCTGTGGACGCGCAGGCCCTCATATGTGCCGATCGCTTCGCGGTGCCCGGGGTAGATTTCAGGCATCAGTTGAGGCGCTGGTGGAAGCGGCCGTCCGGTGATGTCGTCACCCGCGCAGAACGCGCGGCCCTGCCCGGTGAACACAACGACCCGGACGGCGTCGTCCATCTGGGCCTGGGTGAGCTGCTCGATAAGGTCGCGCTTGATGGCCTGGGTGAGGCCATTCATGCGCTCGGGCTGGTTGAAGGTGATGACCGCGATTCCCGGTTCGTGCAGCGCGGTTTCGAAACCGAGGAATTGGCCAATCTGGAATGCCATGAATGTGCTCCGGTAGTAGGTGCGCGGGATTATAGCGAGTGCGGGAAACGGCGCGATTCAGCAGGCGAAATCATCACGCAGCGCTTCGTCCACGGCCTCTCGCTGCACGAAACCGCCGCGGCGCCCAACCTGTCTATTGACGCGGTGAAGGGCAAGCAGGCCCGGGCCCTGACGCAGTTGCGCAAGAGCCTCAGCCAGCAGGGCTAAACTTGTGCAAGGGCTTCCCTGCCAATCCTCGGCATGCTATTCTTCCTATAAGTAAGTAACTTCTGTATTGGAAGCACTCAAGAAGGACCTGCACCCCCATGACCACCCACCCATTCGAAATCGGCGTCTCGTCGTTCGCCGATACCATGTTCAACCCGGAAACCGGCGCCACGATTTCCAGCGAGCGGCGGCTCGCCAACCTGCTCGAAGAGATCGAGCTCGCCGATAGGGTCGGGCTCGACGTCTTCGGGGTTGGGGAGCACCACCGCCCGGACTTCGCGGCCTCCAGCCCGGCCACCATCCTCGCGGCGGCCGCCGTCCGCACGAAGAACATTCGCCTGACCAGCGCGGTAACCGTGCTCAGCACGGACGACCCGGTGCGCGTGTTCCAGCAGTTCGCGACGGTCGATCTGCTTTCGGGCGGGCGAGCCGAACTGACCGCCGGGCGCGGTTCGTTTACCGAGTCCTACCCGCTCTTTGGGTACGACCTCGCTGACTACGACGAACTTTTCCAGGAGAAGCTCGAACTGCTCCTGAGGATCCGCGACAACGAACGGGTCACCTGGTCCGGCGAACACCGCGCGCCGATCGACAACCGCGGCGTCTACCCGCGTCCTTCGCAGGACCGGCTGCCGGTCTGGATAGGCGTCGGAGGCAACCCGGCCTCGGTCGAACGGGCCGGGCGGCTCGGCCTCCCGCTCATCATCGCCATCATCGGTGGGGCGCCGGCGCGCTTCGTCCCGCTCGTCGAGTACTACCGCGAATCGGCCCGCCTGGCTGGCCACGACCCTTCGACGCTGCCGGTCGCAATAAACTCGCACACCCACGTTGCCGAGACCTCGCGCCAGGCCGCAGAGGAATTCTTCCCGCCGTATGCCGCGATCATGACCCAGATCGGCAAGGAGCGCGGCTGGCCGCCCATGACCCGCAACCAGTTCGAATCGCTCCGCTCGCCGAGCGGCTCGCTCCATGTCGGCTCTGTCGACGAGGTAGTCGAAAAGATCCTCTACGAATACGACCTGTTCGGCCACGACCGCTACGTCGCCCAGATGGGTGTCGGCCCGCAGCCACACGAGGAAGTGATGCGCGCCATCGAATTGCTCGGCACACAGGTCGCTCCGCGGGTGCGCGAAGAGGTCGCGAAGCGGCGGGCGAAGTCGCTGGTAAGGGCCGGGGTCCGATGAAAGGCCGGTATTGACTTCACGGCTATTTCTTGTCGATGATTAACTTGGAATTGGGTCAGCTCCCGAACTGTCCCCTTCATGGGGTGCGTGCCGAAAGGCTAGGGACTGGCCCCTCTTTTTGTCGATGGCCATCGTCGCGACGTTTGTTCGTGCTTCAACAGAAACGCGCGATGAAGTTCCACCGAAGCCCTATGAAGGTTCATCCGCCGGGCTGAGACGCTTACGACGTAGTCCGCAAGCTGAAGCAGGTGGTTTTGATGAGCGGGCTGCAGCTTCACAGCTCCGATTGTCTTCTTCGGAACGTTCTCGTTCAGTCGTCGCCGGAGATACGAGGAAAGCTCTCGTCGGAACAAACGATCGCCCGAGCCATCGATCACAACTGTCGCGTCTTCAAGGAACGAGGCAGCATTTTCGAACGCGACCCGCGCCGTCCATTTGTGCAGACTCTCTTTTGCCTGAAGCCCGGGACCGGTCGTCAGTCGTTTATCGACTGCGAAAATGTGCGTGTCGAACGCGAAGGGCGCTACTGTTTCCAGGAATGCTCGCTGCTGACGTGCTGAGTTTTCGGAAAAGTGAAACTCAAACGAAGCCGGCAAGCTCAACCGGCGTTTAAGTTCTCCAATTGCCAGGTCGCAACGGGTCGCTTCGTCCTCGTCGCGGAAAACGACAAGCCCAACGACAAACAGAGCGCTCGAACCCTTGTCGAATCGCATACCTCCATCACCGGACTCATCGACGAAGACCAGCATCAATCCCCCATCATCCCCCGAAGGCGGCGATCCGGTTCGGCATTTCGTAGGGTTCGCGCTGGATGTCGGCGATGGCGGCGGCGACGTCGAGCCGCGGGACCGGCTGCGGTTCGGCGCAATAGACGAACGCCGCGGCCGAATAATCATCGACACGTTCGGCGATGCCGCTTGCGAGGAGCCCCGGCGCGGCGTTCTTCGTCCAGCCTGAACCGGCTGCGGGGTTCGTGCGGTTGTATTCCTCGAACTCGGCTTCCTGACCT